>JAFYOK010000063.1 GCA_017560175.1 Clostridia bacterium
TTATAAAGAATGAGCAGACTCTTGGCACGGTCAAGACGGCGATCGTCAAAGCCGGTGTGCAGAGCTGCTTCGGTCATTTTGCATCTTCCGCCTGCGGCGGCGGCATAGCAGTAGAGCAAGGCGCAGTCGCCGTCATTGATGGCACACAGCGCACGCATGGCCTCTTTGGTCTCCATGATAATGACCAGTTGTTCGTCCATGGGAAAGCTCCTTTCTTTTGCGATATTTTCCTAAGTTTATTATACCATCCAATGCCGACAAACGCAAACCGACAAAAATACTATGGATTTTTACTCGATACAGTGATATAATCTATAATGTTAAGGAGGGTGTTACCTATGCGCCATTTCAAGACATACATCATGCCTTCGGGCCCTTCCGAATGGCTTGAGTATCCTATTCTTTCACAGAAAATTTCGGATTATATGAAAAATGCCGTCAATGAAGTTTCCGACGGCGATATTGTCATCGGTGAACCGCTGGACAATGCTTTTGGCAACATTCTGGTCTGCCTGCGTCCCTGTCCCTGCCTGAGCACCGATCTGTTGGGTTATATGACCGAACAGACCGCTGCTGTCCTGATGACCAAAGGCAGCCCCCTCGCCATCTTTGGTATGGCTGAGGATGTCAAGGAAGCCCTGGCTCACGAGGACTACAGCACCTTTGAGCCTGTCGAAGCACCTCCCGGCGATGCCTTTTATGTTCTGGAGTCCTATGGTGCTTATCTGGCCCAGGAATCGCTGCGCGAACGCATCAACATGCGCCACCTCAAGAGCGGCGTTATGATTATGTCGCCCCAGACCACTTTTATCGCACCCGACGCTGTCATCGGCAAGGGTACGACCATCCTGCCCGGCTGCATGATCAACAGCGGCACTGTCATCGGTGAAGGCTGCACCATCGGCCCCAACACCATTCTGGACAATGCCAAGATCGGCTGCGGCACCAAGCTCAACAATGTTCAGGTGCAGGACAGCACCATTGGCAACAACACCAGCATCGGTCCCTTCGGCTGGGTCCGTCCCGGCTGCAACATCGGTGACAATGTCCGCATCGGCGACTTCACCGAGTTCAAAAAGGCCAACATCGGCAACGGCACCAAGATCGCACATCTCACCTATGTCGGCGATGCCGATCTGGGCGAACGCATTAACCTTGGCTGCGGCGTTGTCTTTGCCAACTACGACGGCAAGAACAAGTATCGTTCCACCGTCGGCGACGATGCCTTCATCGGCTGCAATGTCAACCTTGTCTCGCCTGTCAATATCGGCAGCGGCGCTTATATCGCCACCTGCTCGACCATCACCGAAGACGTCGAAGAAGGCGCTCTGGCGATTGCGAGAGAGCGTATGACTGTCAAATCCGGCTGGGTTGAAAAACGCAAGGCCGAAGGTAAGCTCTAAAAACGCGCACAAACCACTTAGATACAAATATTATTCATATGGGGGTAAACTCACATGGTTAACGAAACAAAAGTCAAGATTTTTACAGGTACAGCCAACCCTGAGCTGGGTGCTGCTATCGCTAAGGCTGCCGGCTATGAGCTGGGCAAGTGCACCATCAAGAAGTTCTCCGACGGCGAGATCTCTGTTGTTGTCGACGAGTCCGTCCGCGGCTGCGACGTTTTCTTCATCCAGTCGACCTGCGCTCCTGCCAACGACAATCTGATGGAGATCCTCATCATGACCGATGCTCTGCGCCGCGCTGCTGCCAAGAGCGTCACCGCTGTCATCCCCTATTTCGGCTATGCTCGCCAGGAGCGTAAGACCAAGGCTCGCGATCCCATCTCTGCCAAGCTGGTTGCCAACCTGCTGACAGAGGCCGGCATCGACCGCGTTCTGACCATGGACATCCATGCTGCTCAGATCCAGGGCTTCTTTGATATTCCCTTCGACAACCTGCTGGGTTCCTCCGTTCTGCTGCCCTACTTCGAGAAGGAGATCGGCCTGAACAACCCCGAGTATGTTGTTGTTTCTCCCGACTTCGGTGCTGTTACACGCTCCAGAAAGTTTGCTGAGAAGCTGGGTCTGCCCCTGGCAATCATCGAGAAGCGCCGTCCCAAGGCCAACGAGAGCGAAGTCATGGGTATCATCGGCGATGTTAAGGGCAAGAAGGCCATCCTGCTGGACGACATGATCGACACCGCCGGCACACTGTGCAAGGGTGCTGCTGCCATCATGAAGGAAGGCGCTGTTTCGGTCACAGCCTGCGCATCCCACGGCGTTCTGTCCGGCCCTGCCATCACACGTCTGATGGAGAGCGTTATGGATAAGGTCCTGATCCTCGACACAATTCCTCTGGCTCCCGAGAAGCACTGCGAGAAGCTGCAGGTCGTCACTGTTGCCGAGCACTTCGGCGATGCCATTAAGAGAATGGCTACAGACGACTCCGTCTCCGAGCTGTACATCTAAAAGCATAATTATTTAAAATGCATAGGCAAAACCGGCTCAAGGGCCGGTTTTGCCATATTCCTATCCATCGAAAGGCAATTTATTTCATGTTCAGACGCAAGCGGCCGGAAGAACCGGCCAAGATCGACTATATCATTGCCGGCCTGGGCAACCCCGGCCCTAAGTATGAGACCACACGCCACAATGCCGGCTTCCTGGCCATCGACCTCCTCAGCGAGAAGCTGGGCGCAGGCCGACTGACCAAAACCAAGTGCAAGGCCACCTATACCATCTGCACATACAACGGCCTGAGCCTTCTGCTGATGAAGCCCCAGACCTTTATGAATCTTTCGGGCGAGTCCATTCGCGAGATGGCCAAGGCCTACAATCTGCCTCCCGAAAAGATCGTTGTCCTCTATGATGACATTGCCATCCCTGCAGGTACCCTGCGCATCCGCCGCAACGGCTCGGCCGGCGGCCACAACGGCATCAAGAGCATCATCTACCAGCTGGAATCCGACCAGTTCCCCCGTGTCAAGATCGGTATGGGCGGTCCTGCCGGCGCAGATATGAAGGACTACGTCCTCGATACAATGGACAGCGATGCCTACCAGAGCGTCAAGGCAGCACCCGATGCGGCATTGACCCTGATCACCAAGGGCGTAGATGCTGCCATGCAGGGCTTCAATAAGAGCTTCCTCGATAAGCCCGAACCGTAAATCGCGGCTGTTTCTGCGGAAACAGCATAACCGGCTTGCGCCGACGCGATTCACGGGCGGAAACCCGGTTTCCCCCGTGTGCCCCCTTCGGCTCTCCGAGGGGACATTAAATCAAATCTTGTGCATACCCCATCCCATTTCGGGATGGGGCGTAGCCCGTTGTAAAGGCTTCCCCTCAACAGGCACCACAACGTCCCGAAGGGATATTTCATCCGTAAATGCGGATTTCACCTGCCGAAGGCAGATTTCATCGCCCCATAGGGGCTATAAAAGGAGTTGATCACCATGGGGCTTCTTCTGGAGCTTCTTCAAACATCTCCGGAATACCGTGAGCTACTGAGCGAACTGAAGGATGGCCGCTCTTCTATCGCTCTCTACGGTATGTCCCCCATCCACCAGGCCCACTTTGCCGCCGCCCTGCGTCGGGAACTGAACCGCCCCATCGTGGTGGTCGCCCGCGATGAGCGTGCTGCCGATGCCCTCCGTGTCGACTATTCGGCTCTTCTTGAAGACGAAGAAGGCATCTTCCTGCCCAGCCGCGAACTGGTCTTCCACAACATCGACAACGCATCCCATGAGCAGGAGCACAAGCGTCTGCGCGCCCTCTCCACCTTCCAGCAGAAGGGCAATGCCCTTTTTGCTTCGGCCGAGGCTCTTATGCTCTATACCCTGCCCCCTCAGGTTCTGAAAGAGGCCACTCTTACCCTGGTCTCCGGTGAGGATTATGACCTGGAGGATCTGACCCGAAAGCTGATCACCTGGGGCTATGTCCGCGCCGAAGCCGTTGAAGGTGCGGGCCAGTTTGCCCTGCGCGGCGGTATTCTCGACATCTTCCCTGCCGGTGAGATGCACCCTGTCCGCGCCGAGTTCTGGGGCGATACTGTCGATTCGCTGGGTCATTTCGACCCCTTCACCCAGCGCCGCACCGAGAACATTTCCTATTTTGATATCATCCCTGCCCGTGAAGTCCTGCCTGCACTGGCCGAAGGGGGTACTGAGGGTCTGTGCAGCCGTCTGACCAAGATCCTCAATGCCAAAAACACCAACGACAAGCTGCGCAAGATCCTGCGTGAAGATATCGAGAAGCTGGAACAGGGCATGTCCTTCCCCTCTCTCGACCGTTATCTTCCCCATCTCTACAACAATTCCCAGTCGGGCATGACCTATATCCCCCAGGATGCTGTCGTCATCTTTGCCGACAGCGCTGCCGGTCTGGAAGCCGCCAAGGCTTATGAATACCGTCTGGGCGAAGATATGGCTCATCTTCTGGAAGAAGGCGTCCTCAGCCCCAACCGTGAGGGTTATGCATTGGGTGCCAATACCTTTAAGGCCCTTTGCCAGAACCATACGCTTCTGTCTTTCGACCAGTTCCTCAGTTCGCAGGCCTTCCCGCCCGATGCCATCATCTCCCTTAACGCCCGTCAGCTGCCCTCCTATGGCGGCAGTTTGGAGACCGCATGCGCCGATATGCGTTCCTATCTCGGCCTTGACTATACCGTTCTGGCGCTGGCCGGCGGCCATCAGCGCGCCCAGAGCCTCAAGGCCATGCTGGAGGACAACGGCCTGCCCTGCACAGAGATCGATGCGCTGCCTACCCCAGGTAAGATCCTCATTTCGACAGCCAATCTGTCGGCCGGCTTCGAATACCCCAGCCTCAAGCTGGCGGTCATTACCGAAGGTCAGATCTCGGCCCGCCGCGGCAGTTCTCCCGAAAAGAAAGCAAAAAAGAACAAAAAGAATGCCATCACCTTCAGCGACCTCCATCCCGGTGATCTGGTCGTTCACGATAAGCACGGCATCGGCCGCTTCGTCGGTGTCGAGCGTATCAGCGTAGATAAGGTATGGCGCGATTATATCAAGATCGCCTTTGCCGGCACCGACTTTGTCTTTGTCCCGGCCACTAACCTGGACGTCATCTCCAAGTATATCGGCGCAGGCGAGCAGGAGAACATCAAGCTCTCCAAGCTGGGCGGTACAGCCTGGGCCAAGACCAAGACCAAGGCCAAGAAGGCTGCCCGTGACCTGGCTGCAGGCCTGCTCAAGCTCTACGCCGCCCGCCGCGGCATGACCGGCTTTGCCTTCTATCCCGATGACGATTGGCAGCGCAGCTTTGAAGAGCGCTTCCCCTATGACGAGACCGAAGACCAGTTGGCCTGTGCTTCGGAAATCAAGAACGACATGATGAAGCCCTACCCCATGGATCGCCTGCTGTGCGGCGACGTTGGCTTCGGCAAGACCGAGGTCGCCTTCCGCGCCATTATGAAGTGTATCCTTTCGGGCAAGCAGGCCGCCGTTCTGGTCCCCACTACCGTTCTGGCCCGTCAGCACTATATCTCCTCGGTCCAGCGCTTTGCCGGCTATCCTGTCAAGGTCGATATGCTTTCCCGTTTCCGCACGCCCGGCCAGCAGCAGGAAACGCTGCGTGATGTCCGTACCGGTGCCTGCGATCTGCTGATCGGCACCCACCGTCTGCTGCAGAAGGACATCAAGTTCAAGGATCTCGGTCTGTTGGTCATCGATGAAGAGCAGCGCTTTGGCGTCACTCATAAGGAAAAGATCAAGGAAATGACCAATGCTGTCGACGTTCTGACCCTGACGGCGACTCCCATCCCCCGTACCCTCAATATGGCCCTGTCGGGTATCCGCGATATGTCGGTCCTGGAAGAACCGCCTTCGGGCCGTATGCCTGTCCAGACCTATGTACTGGAGCATGACAATGTCATCATCAACGATGCCATCCGCAAGGAACTGGCCCGCGGCGGCCAGGTTTATTACCTGCACAACCGCATCGACGATATCGAAGAGGTGGCTTCCGGCCTGCAGAAGGCCTTCCCCGATGCTGCCATCGCTACGGCCCACGGCCGTATGGGTGAAGCTGCCATGGGTGATATCATGAGCCGCGCCTATGCCGGAGAGATCGATATCCTGGTCTGCACCACCATCATCGAGACCGGTGTTGATATTCCCAACGTCAATACCATCATCATTGAAGATGCCGACCACATGGGCCTGGCACAGCTGCATCAGATCCGCGGTCGTGTCGGCCGCAGCCAGCGCCATGCCTTTGCCTACCTGACCTACCGTAAGGGTAAAGTCCTCACCGAGATCAGTCAGAAGCGTCTGGCTGCCATCCGCGAGTTTGCCGAGTTCGGTTCGGGCTTCAAGATCGCCATGCGTGACCTGGAGATCCGCGGCGCAGGCAATGTCCTGGGCCCCGAACAGAGCGGTCACATGATGAGCGTCGGTTATGATATGTACCTCCGTCTGCTGGATGAGGCTTCGGCAGAGCTCAAGGGCGAGCCTGCACCTGTCCGCACCGACTGTACTGCCGACCTGCTGGTTTCGGCCGGTCTGCCCCAGAACTATGTTTCCGATGCAGCCACCCGTATCGACCTCTACCGCCGTATTTCTCTCATCCATACCCAGGAAGACTTTTACGACATGCAGGATGAGCTGCTTGATCGTTTCGGCGACCTGCCCCGTTCGGCCCAGGCCCTGCTGGATATTGCACTGCTGCGTGCCAAGGCCTCCGATTGCGGCATCAATGAAATCAGCCAGAAGAGCAAGAATCTGACCATCTGGTTTACCAAGGTCGACCTGGGGCGCATTTCGGAAGTCTGCGCCAATACGTCTTTCTATGGCCGTATTCTCTTTACACCCGGAAATGAACGCTCCTGCCTGACCGTAAAGCTCAAGCCCGATGAGAATCCCCTCGATCTGGCCACAGTCCTTGTCGATCTCTATATCGGTGTATAAAATTATTTGCTTCTCTTCCTTTGGAGGAGTATAATAGGAGATGGCGGAATCGACGCCATCTCCTATTTTTTTGCACTATCATCTTATGAAGGGAAGGGATCACCTTGGGGATCTTTAAAGACTTCTTTGGCACACTCAAAATTGCCGGAAGCAATGTACGCAAGTTTATGTTCTGCGTTTTTCTGAACGGCGTTATCATGTCGGCCATTCAGGTCATGCTGGGCATCCACTATAAAAACATCGGTATGACCGAAGACGTTATCGGCACACTGATGGCGCTTAAAACCTTTGGTTCGGCCATCGGCGCTCTCTTCGCCGTTGTCATCATCCAGACTTTTGGCACAAAGCGCTCGCTGATCGGCGCCTTTATCACCATGGCGCTGACCGGCTTCTGTTATGTCAATATGACCAACAGTATGCTCATCATGCAGGTGACCTCGCTGATCTTCGGTATTGCACAGGTCGTCTTTACCGTTTCGCAGGCACCCTTCTATAAGAACAACAGTGACGAGCGCACAGCCGTTACCATCTTCTCGGTTTCCTTCGTTCTTGGCAACCTGGCTATGTTCACCGGCAGCTATGTCTTCGGTTATCTGTCCGACTTCTTTGCCGCACGCGGCGGCGAACTCTTCGGCAGCCGCATGACCCTCAACATCGGTTTTGCCCTCATGCTGCTGGCTCCTTTGGCTATCTTCCGTATTGACTTTGGCAATGAGAAGCATGACGGCAAGCCCAAGCTGCCCCGTCTGCAGGATTATGCCAATGCCATGAACCACGACAGCTGGCTCTATCTGCTCAAGAAGGCCCTCATCGGTCTGGGTGCCGGCCTGGTCATCCCCTACTTCAGCGTTTATATCAAGTACAGCCTCAACGTCTCTGATGCCGTTGTCGGCTCGATCATCGCCTTCTCTCAGGTGGGTACCGTTCTGGGCGGCCTGCTCATCCCCACCCTGTCGAGAAAGTTCGGCCGCGTTCGTATGGCCATCTTCTGCCAGCTGATCTCCATCCCCTTCCTGTGGTCGATCTCCATGACCCAGGGCGTTCTGATGATGGCCATCAGCTTCATGTGCCGCAACGGTTTCATGAACATGACCAGCCCCCTGCTGCAGACCATGGAAATGGATCTGATCGCCCCCGAAAACCGTACCATCATGAGCTCGATGGCCACGCTGGCCGACAGCCTCTTCCGTGCCCTGGGTACCCAGCTTGGCGGTATTCTGATGGTCCGCATTTCCTACGAGTTCCCCTACTACATCACCATCCTGACCTATCTGGCCAGCACCTTTGTCATCTACTGGGTCTTTGGCCGCAACAAGAAGTATTCCGAACTCCACTAAATTACAAAAGCCGATGCAAATGCATCGGCTTTTTCATATTTTATTCACACGATGTGCAGAAAATATGTTATAATATAGGGCAACTATAAAAACTGTCCCCGGAGGGAAACAAATGATCAAAAAAGCTCTTGTTCTGGTTCTGGCCATACTGGTCGCCCTGAGCGTCTTCAACTGTGCAGCCAGCCCCACCGCCATGAAGATCGGCAACCGTAAGGTCGATGCTTCGGAATATTCCTATTACCTGAACTACAACCATCTTAACCTCAGCATGAAGACATCGGGTACGATCCTGACTGCCGATGAAATGCTGGCTCGTGCCCATGAAGTCACACAGCAGCAGATCATCGAAAATGAGCTGATCGCCATCGCCTGTGAAGACCTGGAGCTGGAGCTTTCCAAAGAGCTGAAAGAACAGCTGGCAGAAGAGAAGGAAGAATGGATCGATTCGCTGGACGGTCTTGCCGGCTACCTGTCCTATCTCAACGACAATGCCATGACCGACCGTCTGTACGACAAGCTGCAGGAACAGAGCTACACCTACTCCATGCTTCATGATTATCTGGCCCAGGCCGAAGGCAGCGTTGTCCTTGATGACCAGGGACTCCGCCAGTTCTTTGCGGAAAACTACATCAAGGTCAAGTATATCCGTCTGACGACTCTGGATGAAAACGGACTTCCTTACAATGATGCCACCATGAATGATATCCATGAACAGGCTAAAAGCGTTCTGACACAGATCAAAAACGGCGAACTGGATTTTGACTATGCCATGGCCACCTACAATGATGATCCCATCATGACCGAGCGTCCCACAGGCATCACCGTCAGCTCCCAGGATGGCCTCATCCGTGAGTATATCACCGATGCATTTGCCCTCAAGGATGGCGAAGTCGGCGGTGTTTATCTCTATTCCGACGGCTACTACATCCTCCAGCGCCAGGCTGTCGATGCCAACTATTATGATGAAAACCATGAGCAGATCCTGCTGACCGCTGCCAACTGGACCTTTAGCAACTATATTTCCGATGCAGCTGCCGTTACACCGATCACTGTATCGAGTGTCTGCAAGAAGATCAACTTTGAGAATTATAAGAACTATATCAAGTAAAGATGAGAACAACCGCTCCGATTTGAGCGGTTGTTTTTGTTTGTATGGATGTATTGTATATCCAAAGCCTTCCCTGTGTAAGGGAAGGGGGACCACGATAGTGGTGGATGAGTTGTTTATTTGTTATGTTCTTCTTTTGTGCCCGCCCTTAGTAAGGGCGGGGGGACCGCATTGCGGTGGGAGGGTTTGTCTATTGAATTGAATTCCTTAAACAAACCCTTTAGTCAGCCTGACGGCTGCCAGCTCCCCTTACCAAGGGGAGCCTCCAAAGCGGAAAATTCCGTAGACAACTCATCAGTCACCTAACGGTGACAGCTTCCCTTACACAGGGAA
>JAFYOK010000064.1 GCA_017560175.1 Clostridia bacterium
ATCCTGATGTACCACAGCAAGCTCCCGGCTTTCTCGACCATCGCAGGTATGCTGGTCGGTCTGCTTATCATTTTTGCATAATCGTCCTTTGCGGCCGCTTCTTCGGAGGCGGCTTTTTCTTTTGCATCTTTTTATATTTTTTGCTTTACGCAGGAAGACCCTTGTGTTATAATTTAGTTGGTTTTCACCATTGCGATGAAAATTTCCGATTTGTTTTGTGCAAATCGACGATATGCTTTAAAAATTTTTGTAAAGGATGATACACGCATGAGCATTGAAAAGATCGCTTCCGTCATCGAAAGTAAGGCAGGTATGCTGACCAAGGCCAGCGATAACATCTGGGAATACGCCGAAATGGCTTTCCGTGAGCATAAGTCCATGGAAGAGCTTTGCGGCATCCTCGAAGCCGAAGGCTTTGAAGTCAAGAAGGGCATCGGCGACGTCGAGACCGCATTCTCCGGTTCTTTCGGCAGCGGCAAGCCCGTCATCGGTATTCTGGGCGAATTCGACGCGCTGGACAACCTCAACCAGGTCGCAGGCGCTACACATAAGGAATGCTTCATCGAAGGCGCACCCGGCCACGGCTGCGGTCATAACCTCTTCGGTGTCGGCTCTCTGGCAGCTGCCATTGCCGTTAAGGAATATCTGAAGGAAACAGGTGCTTCGGGCACAGTCGTCTACTTCGGTACTCCCGGTGAGGAAGGCGGTTCCGGTAAGGCCTTCATGGCTCGTGAAGGCTGCTTCGATCAGCTGGATGCTGCCATCACATGGCATCCCGGTTCGGTCAACGTTGCTTCCAACAACTCCTCCCTGGCCAACATCCAGGTCAAGTTCAAGTACTACGGCATCAGCGCACACGCTGCAGGCGACCCCCACAACGGCCGTTCGGCTCTCGACGCTGTCGAACTGCTCAACATCGGTGTCCAGTTCCTGCGTGAGCACATGATCCCCGAAGCAAGAATCCACTACGCCATCACCAATGCCGGTGGTTTCTCCCCCAACGTCGTCCAGCCCTACGCCGAGGTTCTCTACCTCATCCGCGCACCCAAGAACGCGCTGGCCAAGGATCTGTATGACCGCGTCATGAAGATCGCCAAGGGTGCCGAGCTGATGACCGAGACACGCATGGAATACGAGTTCATCAAGGCCTGCTCCAACGTCGTCAACAACGTCGTTCTGGAAAGCCAGCTGGACAAGAACCTCCACAATGTTCCCCTGCCCGAGTACACCGAGGAAGAGATGGCTCTGGCCGCTGAATATAAGGAATCTTCCAAGCAGTTTGCTGTCGACCTGGCAGAAAAGCACATGGCCGGCGGCCCCGAAGTTGTCAAGTACATCAAGGAGCACGTTGGTGGTCCTCTGAACAACTTCATCATGCCCTACTATCCCTCCGGCAAGGCCATGGGCGGCTCCACCGACGTTGGTGACGTCTCCTGGGTCTGCCCGACCGCACAGATCAGCGCCGTTACACTGGCTGCCGACACACCGGGCCACTCCTGGCAGATCGTTTCCCAGGGCAAGTCTTCCATCGCCCACAAGGGTATGCTCTATGCCGGTAAGGTCATGGCTGCTACCGTCATCGATCTGATGAAGGATCCCGAGCTGCTGGCCGCTGCAAAGGCTGAGCACGCCGAGAGAGTCGGCCCCGACGGCTACATCTGCCCCATCCCCAAGGGTGTCAAGCCCCAGCCCATCAAGTAAGAAATCTCCCCTTACATACAGAAAACCGTCCCACAGATCGTGGGACGGTTTTTTCTTTGTTACAGGATCCGTATATACGCCTTCTCACAGGCTGTATCGCTGCGGATGGTTTGGATATTGCTTATGGCAGAAAAACGGCGCAGATTGGCTTTCTTCTGTCCTATGGCGATGGAATGTATCTTTGGCGGCACGATGATCTCATAGGGGCGTCCATCTTTGGGAATGACCGCTTCCACGGAACGGAAAAACCGTTCGCTCATGACCATCTCTCCAAAGGCCGGATGATAAGGGCCTGCCACGACCGCGCCGCCCGAAAGCTCTTCGGTAGGGTTGAGGCCCAGGCGGATGACCGGAATGTTCTCCGCTTCAAAGATATCCAGCAGATCGGCACAGACCGGCACAGCTTCCTCCACTGTCATCGGACGGTAGCTTCCCATCTCATACATCCTGCAAAGGGCAGTATTGCCCAGCACACAGGTGGGATAGATGCGGACGCCATGGGGCTTCAGCCGAGCCAATGCCTTTGCCGTATACAGTTCATCTTCATATCGGCTGCCCGGCAGGCCGACCATCATCTGCAGGATCAGTTCAAATCCATACTCCGAAATCAGCGCCGATGCCGATGCGGTATGCTCTGCGGCATGTCCTCTGCCTGCCTTACGCAGCACCTCATCGACCATGGACTGTGCGCCCAGTTCGATGGTCTGCACGCCATAAGCTCTGAGAATGTCCAATACTTCACGATCGATGGCATCGGGCCGGGTCGACAGACGGATGCTATGGCATCGTCCATCGAGAATATACGGATGGGCAGCTTGTAGGTATTCGACCATCTTTGCACGATCGATGGCTGTAAAGCTGCCGCCATAAAAGGAGATCTGCGGACACTTTGCGTACCGCAGACCTTCTTCAATGATTTTCTGTACATCTTCCGCTCCGGGTACCGACGGCGATGCGATCTGCTTCTGATCGCAGAATACGCAATCATGGGGGCATCCCAGATGGGGAATAAAAATGGGCAGGATCGAGCGTTTCATGCCTTACAGCTGACCCATCAGCTCAAGAGCTGCCTTGGCAGCTGCCTGCTCGGCCTGCTTCTTGCTGCGGCCTTCGCCGACAGCAATGGGATTGGAATTGATGTGGACTTCGATGACGAATGTCTTGTTATGGTCGGGACCGCTCTCTGCCTTGAGGTGGTAGGACAGGGTCTCCTGGTGGTTCTTCTGGACGATCTCCTGCAGGCTGGTCTTATAGTCGACCAGGCGATGGCCCTTGGCGATGCTCTCTGCCTTACGCATGATGAACTCCAGAATGAAGTCCTTGGCTGCTTCGATGCCTCCGTCAAGGTAAATGGCCGCCAAAACAGCTTCGACCGCATCGGACAATACCGAGGGTCGCTTGTTTCCTCCGCCATTTATCTCGCCCTTACCCAGCAGCAGGTGCTGGCCCAGGCCGATCTCCTGCGCAAACTCAAACAGCGACTGTTCGCAGACGATGGATGCACGCAGCTTGGTCATCTCACCCTCAGGCAGTTCGGTATAAGTATTGAAGATATACTCTGCGGAAATCATACCCAGAACGGCGTCGCCCAGATACTCCAGACGTTCGTTGCTCTTGACATGATGGGCGCGGTGCTCGTTGGCATAGGAGCTATGGCACAGTGCGTTGGTCAGCAGTGCAGGATTTTTGAAGTGATAGCCTTTGATTTCTTCTGTCATTATAGTTTCTCTCCTTTCTATGGTGGTCTTTCTTATAAAAATCGGGGTCGGACAGCCGACCCCGATCCTAATCACATTTCTGTTTTTCAGCCGTTCCGACGATTAGATACGATCGGAGATCAGGTTGACAACATCGCCGACAGTGCGGACATTCTGCAGGTCATTCTCGTTGATCTCGTCCAGGTTGAACAGGGACTCGACCTCCAGCATCAGGTCGACAACGTCGATGGAGTCGGCGTTCAGGTCGTCGATGAAGTGGGTGTCCATTGTGATGCTGTCTGCCTCAACACCGAAATGATCGACGATCAGGCCGCAGAGCTTTTCAAATACCATGATATATTCCTCCGTAAAACACAGTTTTAAACGAGGCGGTCTGTATAAACCGCTCCTTGGTTTGGATTATAGCAAAGGTTTTGTGGGATGTAAACAGATTTCGGGGAAGTTTTTAGCCTTCGGGCTGCTCTTTTTTCTCGCTCTTGAAGGCAGCCAGCATGGGGGCCTTCTCGCTGATCTCTTCCAGAATGCCCGACTGAACATACTTGTAAGCCTGACGGATGGCGCTGACAGTGGCTTCAGGGTCGCTGGAGCCGTGGGCCTTGATGACCGGCTTGGCGATACCCAGCAGGGGCGCGCCGCCGACCTTCTTATAGTCCATGATCTGCTTGAGATTGTCCAGGCCGCCCTTGACCAACAGCGCTGCAATCTTAGTCACGATGCTCTTATAGAACATATTCTTGAGAATACCGACCATGAACAGACCCAGACCCTCATAGGTCTTGAGGACGACGTTGCCGGTGAAACCGTCAGTAACCAGAACATCGGCACCGCCCAGAGCGATATCGCGGCCTTCGATGTTGCCGACGAAATTGATCAGACCCTGCTCGTGTGCTTCCTTCAGCATCTGGTAGGCTTCCACGTGCATGGGTGTGCCCTTGGTATCTTCCGAACCATTGTTGATCAGGCCGACACGGGGATTCTCGATGCCCATCAGCTTGCGCATGTAGCAGGAACCCATAAAGCCGAACTGAACCATATCCTCAGGATTGCAGACGACATTGGCGCCGCAGTCGATGAGGAGGGCATAACCGGCTTTGGTGGGCAGGCAGGGCGCCAGCGCAGGACGACGGATGCCCTTGATGCGCTTGAGGACGAAGGTGCTGCCGGCCAGAACAGCACCGGTGCTGCCGGCCGAAAGACCTGCATCGCCTTCACCCTTCTGCAGCAGATCGAGCATGACCGACATGGACGAATCCTTCTTGCGGCGGAAGGCCAGCGTGGGGCTTTCGTGCATATCGATGACTTCGGTGGTGGGGACAACACGGATACGGCTCTCGTTCTCGGCCTTTTCACGGGCCAGGATGCCATTGATCTCGCTGCCGTCACCGACCAGAATGACCTCCAGATCGGACATTTCGCGGACGGCACGAACGCCGCCGGTGACCAGAGCGTCGGCGCCCTTGTCGCTGCCCATTACATCAATAATGATCTTCATGCTTCAACGTCCTCCATAATGGCAGGAATGAGTTCGTCCAGGGTCTCCAGCGCGCGCTCTGCGACCTTCTGATACTTGGCCTGCTTGCCCTTGACGCGCTCGTCCAGAGAATCGATGAGGCCAAAGTTGATGTTCATGGGCTGGAAATTCTTGCCGATGTAGCCGCTGACATGCTGGGCCAGCGCACCCATGGCGGTCTTTGTGGGGAAGAAGACAGGCTCCTTGCCCAGCAGCATCTTTGCCATATTGATGCCACAGCAGAGACCGGAAGCTGTCGATTCAACATAACCTTCAACACCGGTGATCTGACCTGCAAACATGATGTGTTCCTTGCCGATGACACGGTAGAACTTATCCAGGCGGCCGGGCGAAGAGATAAAGCTGTTGCGGTGCATAACACCGTAGCGCAGGAACTCGGCATTTTCCAGACCGGGGATCATGGAAAATACACGCTTCTGCTCGGGGAACTTCAGGTGAGTCTGGAAACCGACAATGTTATACATGGTGGCTTCCTTGTTATCGGCACGGAGCTGGACAACGGCATAAGGCTCCTTGCCGGTCTTGGGATCGGTGATGCCGCGAGGCTTCATGGGGCCAAAGCGGAGGGTATCCTCACCTCTTCTGGCCATGACCTCTACGGGCATGCAGCCTTCGAATACGGCCTTGTCCTCAAAGCCCTTGACGGGTGCTTCTTCGGCATTGGCCAGTTCACGGACAAAGGCCTGATAAAGCTCCTTGTCCATGGGGCAGTTGATATAGTCGGCATCGCCCTTATCATAACGGGAGGCATAGAATGCCTTCTCCAGGTCGATGGAGGAGAAGCTGACGATAGGAGCCGCTGCATCATAGAAATGCAGAGTCATATCGCCGCCCCACAGACGGCCGATATCTTCAAACAGAGCACCATCGGTCAGAGGGCCGCTGGCAACGATGACAGGGCCTTCGGGGATGGCATCAACACGGCCTTCGATGACGGTGATATTGGGATGATTCTTGATCTTTTCGGTGATATATTCGGAGAACTTGTCGCGGTCGACCGCCATAGCGCCGCCGGCAGGGGTCTGGTTGGCAATGGCACTCTCCATAATGAGGGAACCGCAGCGGCGCATCTCTTCCTTGAGCAGGCCGGGGCCGTTGGCCAGGCTGGCACCGCGCAGGGAGTTGGAGCAGACCAGTTCTGCAAAATAGGGCTTGTGATGTGCGGGCGACATCTCCTGCGGCTTCATTTCGTAAAGCTCGACCTGAATGCCGCGGATGGCCAGCTGCCATGCCGCTTCGCTGCCGGCCAGACCGGCACCAATGATCTTAACTGTCTGCTTCATCGGTCTTTTTCTTCCTTCC
>JAFYOK010000065.1 GCA_017560175.1 Clostridia bacterium
CTGTCGGCGATAAGATGGCGGGTCGTCACGGTAACAAGGGTGTCGTATCAAGAATACTTCCCCCTGAGGATATGCCTTTCCTTCCCGATGGTACTCCGCTTGATATAGTTCTTAACCCGCTGGGCGTTCCTTCCCGAATGAACATCGGTCAGGTCCTCGAAGTCCATCTGGCACGTGCTGCTCAGGCTCTGGGTCTGCACATTGCTACCCCCGTCTTTGACGGTGCAAAGGAGAGCGACATCCGCAATCTGCTGGAAGAGGCAGGCCTGCGTCCCGACGGTAAGACCGTCCTGTACGATGGCCGTACCGGTCAGCCCTTCGATAACCCCGTCACCGTCGGGTCTATGTACTACCTCAAGCTCCATCACCTGGTCGACGATAAGATGCATGCCCGTTCCACAGGCCCCTACTCGCTGGTCACACAGCAGCCTCTGGGCGGTAAGGCACAGTTCGGCGGTCAGCGCTTCGGTGAGATGGAAGTTTGGGCTCTGGAGGCGTACGGCGCAGCTTACACCCTCCAGGAGATCCTGACTGTCAAGTCGGACGATATCGTTGGCCGTGTAAAGACCTACGAAGCTATCGTCAAGGGTCACAACGTTCCCACTCCCGGCGTTCCCGAGTCCTTCAAGGTCCTTGTCAAGGAACTCCAGTCGCTGGGTCTTGATATCCGCGTCCTCGATAAGAACAACGAGGAAATCACACTCATCGATGATGATGACGATGAAGAGAGCTACGAGCGCGTTTCCAAGGCTGACGAAAACAACGTTGCCTCCGACAGCGAGCTGCTGAGCGCCGGTTTCGCCATCCAGGATGAGCAGGGTGAGGCCATTGAAGACATCATGGGCGGCGAGTCGGCCTATGAGGACGAAGATGGCTACGGCGATGAAGCCTACCCCGAACTGTAATTCAGAAGGGAGAAAAGACATATGGCGAATATGACATTTGAAGCGATCAAGATCGGCCTTGCATCTCCCGAGAAGATCGTAGACTGGTCCTACGGCGAAGTTAAGAAGCCCGAGACCATCAACTACCGCACACTGAAGCCCGAGCGCGACGGTCTGTACTGCGAGCGCATCTTTGGACCTACCAAGGACTGGGAGTGCCATTGCGGTCATTATAAGAAGGTTCGTTTCAAGGGCAAGATCTGCGATCGCTGCGGCGTCGAGGTCACAAAGGCCAAGGTTAGACGTGAACGTATGGGTCACATCCAGCTGGCTGCCCCTGTTTCCCACATCTGGTACTTCAAGGGCATTCCCTCCCGTATGGGTCTGATCCTGGATATGTCTCCCAAGCTGCTGGAGAAGGTCCTGTATTTCGGCTCTTACATCGTCACCAACCCCGGTGAAGGCACACCCCTGAAGGAAAAGCAGATCCTGTCCGAGCTGGAATACCAGGATCTGAGAGAAAAGTATGAGGATGACTTCGAGGCCGAGATGGGCGCCGAAGCCATCAAGAAGCTCCTGGCTACCGTTGGTATGAACCAGGAGGAGGCAAAGAAGAAGATCGAGACCATGAACCGCTTCGACGCTGTTCTGTGCGAGTACAGCCGCGTTAAGGAAGAGTTCCGTCTGCACATCGAGAAGGATGAGCAGAAGCTGATCGATCTGAAGGAAAAGCTGGATGCCATCGAGGAAGAACTGAAGTCCTTCCGAGGTCTGGAAAAGCTGTCTGAGCAGCTGCGTGAGGAGCTGCGCGAGGCAAGCGGCCAGAAGAAGACACGCATCAGCAAGCGCCTGGAAGTCGTTGAGTCCTTCCGTCTGTCGGGCAACCGTCCCGAGTGGATGATTATGGACAACGTTCCCGTTCTGCCCCCCGATCTGCGTCCCATGGTCCAGCTGGATGGCGGCCGTTTTGCCACATCCGACCTGAACGACCTGTACAGACGCGTTATCAATAGAAACAACCGTCTGAAGCGCCTGCTGGAGCTGGGCGCTCCCGACATCATCGTTCGCAACGAGAAGCGTATGCTGCAGGAGGCTGTTGACGCACTGATCGACAACGGCCGCCGCGGCCGCCCCGTCACCGGCCCCAACAACCGTCCCCTCAAGTCTCTGTCCGACATGCTGAAGGGTAAGCAGGGCCGCTTCCGTCAGAACCTGCTGGGTAAGCGCGTTGACTACTCCGGCCGTTCGGTTATCGTTGTCGGTCCCGAACTGAAGATGTATCAGTGCGGTCTGCCCAAGGAAATGGCTCTCGAGCTGTTCAAGCCCTTCGTTATGAAGAAGCTGGTCGAAGACGGCCTGGCAAGCAACATCAAGAGCGCCAAGAAGATGGTCGAGAAGGCCAAGACAGAAGTCTGGGATGCACTGGAGTTCGTCATCAAGGATCACCCCGTCATGCTGAACCGTGCGCCCACACTGCACCGTCTGGGTATTCAGGCATTCGAACCCATCCTGGTCGAAGGCCGCGCCATCAAGCTGCATCCTCTGGTATGTACAGCGTTTAACGCCGACTTCGACGGCGACCAGATGGCTGTTCACGTACCTCTGTCGGCAGAAGCTCAGGCTGAGGCCAGACTGCTCATGCTGTCGGCCAACAACCTGCTGAAGCCTCAGGATGGTTCTCCCGTAGCCGTTCCTAACCAGGACATCGTCCTTGGTTGCTACTACATGACCATCGACCGTGAAGAGGCCGGTACCGGCAAGGTCTTCACAAGCATCGATGAGGCTCTGCTGGCTTACGACAACGGTATTGTCGGCATCCACAGCCCCATCAAGGTCCGCGTTGAGCGCGAGTTCAACGGCGTTATGGAATCGGGCATCATCGACGCTACCGTCGGTCGTCTGATCTACAACGCACCCCTGCCTCAGGACCTCGGTTTTGTTGACAGAAATGATCCCGAGCACAAGTTCGATCTGGAAGTCAACTTCACCGTTGGTAAGAAGGAACTGGGTAAGATTATCACCGCCTGCATCAAGCACCATGGTTTTGCCATTACCTCCGAGGTTCTGGACAAGATCAAGGAGCTGGGTTACAGATATTCGACACGCGGCGCTCTGACCGTTTCGGCCGCCGATATGTCGATCCCCGCAGCCAAGTATACACTGGTTGCAGAGACCGAAAAGCGTGTTGCTAAGATCGAGAAGCAGTTCAAGCGCGGTCTGCTGACCGACGACGAGCGTTACCGTATGGTCATCGCTGAGTGGGACCAGACCACCAAGGATGTTACCAAGGCGATGCTGGATAACCTCGACCGCTTCAATCCTATCTTTATGATGTCGACCTCGGGTGCTCGAGGCTCGACCAACCAGATTCGTCAGCTGGCCGGTATGCGTGGTCTGATGGCGAACACCGCCGGTAAGACCATCGAGCTGCCCATCAAGGCGAACTTCCGTGAAGGTCTGTCGGTTCTGGAGTACTTCATTTCTTCCCGTGGTGCTCGTAAGGGTCTGGCCGATACCGCGCTGCGTACCGCTGACTCGGGTTACCTGACACGCCGACTGGTCGACGTTTCTCAGGAAGTCATCATCCGTGAGGATGACTGCGGCACCGAGGAAGGTATCTGGATCCACGAGATCAAGGACGGCAACCAGGTCATCGAGCCTTATGCCGACAGAATCATCGGCCGTTATCCCGTCAACGATATTGTCCATCCCGAGACAGGCGAAGTCCTGGTCGAGAAGGGCACACTGATGGAGGATACACACGCCAAGAAGATCATTGCCGCAGGCATCGACAAGATCTACATCCGCTCGGTCCTCAAGTGCCGTGCGAAGTATGGTATCTGCGCGAAGTGCTACGGCTCCAACCTGGCATCCGACGAGGCCATCGGCATCGGTGAGTCGGTCGGTATCATCGCCGCTCAGTCGATCGGTGAGCCCGGTACACAGCTGACCATGAGAACCTTCCATACCGGTGGTATCGCGGGTGGCGATATTACACAGGGTCTTCCCAGAGTCGAAGAGCTCTTCGAGGCAAGAAAGCCCAAGAAGGCAGCTGTTCTGGCAGAGATCTCCGGTGTTGTCTCCATCGAGGAAGGCAAGCGTGGTACAATCCACAATGTCAAGATCACAGACAACCGTGATGGCGACAGCCGCATCTATCCCATCCCCGCCAACGTACCTCTCAAGGTTCGCGAGGGCGAGATGATCTCCAAGGGTCAGGATCTGACCGATGGTCCCTACAATCCCCATGACGTTCTGCGTACAAGAGATGTCGCAGCCGTACATGACTACCTGATCCAGGAAGTCCAGCGCGTTTACCGTCAGCAGGGCGTAGATATCAACGACCGCCACATCGAAGTCATCGTACGTCAGATGATGCGCAAGGTCCGCGTCGAGAGCGCAGGCGACACCGAGCTGCTGCCCGCATCGACCGTTGATTTCGCAGAACTGCGTCGTGCAAACGAAGAACTCATCGAGAAGAGCAAGGTTACCGGCCTCGATTACGAGCCCGCGACCTACACACCGCTCCTCATGGGTATCACAAAGGCTTCGCTGGCCACCGACAGCTTCCTGTCTGCCGCATCCTTCCAGGAGACAACAAGAGTTCTGACCGAAGCCGCTATCAAGGGTAAGGTCGATCCTCTGCTGGGTCTGAAGGAGAACGTCATCATCGGTAAGCTGATCCCCGCCGGCAGCGGTGTAAATCGCTACAGCGAAGTTTCTTACGAAGAAGTTATAAATATGGTTGACTAACGGTCCAACTTGTAGTATAATGCGTAATGCAGGCCAAATGGAGGAAATGAAAATGCTTTCAGAGCTTGCAAGCGGCACAAAGGTCACAGGTTTGAAGCAGACCAAGCGTGCCGTCTTAGATGGATCCGCAGTTAGAGTTTATATCGCCGAAGACGCAGAAATGCGTCTTCGGCGTGAGCTTGTAAATATCTGTTCGGAATGTGATGTTCCGGTCATCGATATTGTGAGCATGCAAGTGCTCGGACAGGCCTGCGGTATCAAAATTGGCGCCTCCTCAGCTGCTTTGCTGAGGCAATAAGAGGCTTTAACGGATAGAATATCCGATAAATATAAAGCAAATCATATTGAAAAGGAGGAAAATCAATGCCTACATTTAACCAGCTCGTCAGAAAGGGCAGAGAGGTCACACTCTACAAGTCCACAGCTCCCGCTCTGCAGAAGGGTTACAACACAAGAAAGAAGACTCAGATCGATCTGTCTTCCCCCCAGAAGCGCGGCGTCTGCACAACAGTTAAGACAATGACCCCCAAGAAGCCTAACTCGGCTCTGAGAAAGGTCGCTCGTGTTAAGCTGACAAATGGTATGGAAGTTTGGGGTTATATCCCCGGTGTTGGCCACAACCTGCAGGAGCACTCTGTAGTTATGGTCAGAGGCGGTCGTGTTAAGGACCTCCCCGGTGTTCGTTACCACATCATCCGCGGCACACTGGATACACAGGGTGTCAACGGCCGTATGCAGTCTCGTTCCAAGTACGGCGCTAAGCGTCCCAAGGCCGGCAAGAAGTAATTTGCCTGCGTGACGCAAAACAAATCACAACTTTTTATTTTTCCACAGCAATTATTAAATTAAGGTAGAAAAAAAGAAGTCGCGAAGCAGACGCTTGACCGACGTTTTATATATATATTTTATGTATGTAAACGGGTCATGGCGCTGACAGAAGCAAGAGTTACTTTTGAGTACCTATGAAATCATTACTATGAAGGAGGGAAGCAAAGTGCCCAGAAGAGGAAATGTACCCGTAAGGGAAGTTCTTCCGGATCCGCTTTACAACTCGAAGCTTATTACTAAGCTCATCAACAACATCATGCTTGACGGTAAGAAGGGTGTCGCCCAGAAGATCGTCTACGATGCATTCGAAATTGTAAAAGAAAAGACCCAGAGAGATCCTGCTGAAGTTTTCGAGCAGGCTATGGAAAACATCATGCCCGCCCTGGAAATCAAGGCTCGCCGTGTCGGTGGTGCAACATATCAGGTTCCCATGGAAGTTAGACCTGAGAGACGTCAGACACTCGGCCTGCGTTGGATCACAACATATTCCAGAGCTCGTAACGAGCGCACAATGAAGGAACGCCTGGCAGGCGAGATCCTGGATGCCATCAACGGCACCGGCGGTTCTGTCAAGAAGCGTGAAGACACACATAAGATGGCCGAAGCCAATAAGGCATTCGCTCATTTCCGTTGGTAATCGTACAGGATTAAGAAAGGAGACCACAAGATGGCAAGACAGTACCCTCTGGAACTGACAAGAAACATCGGTATCATGGCTCATATCGACGCCGGTAAGACAACAACTACCGAGCGTATCCTGTACTACACCGGCAAAAGCCACAAGATCGGCGAGACACACGACGGCACCGCAACCATGGACTTCATGGCTCAGGAGCAGGAGCGTGGTATCACCATCACATCGGCTGCTACAACTTGCGCATGGAAGGGCCACAGACTGAACATCATCGACACACCGGGTCACGTTGACTTCACCGTTGAGGTTGAGCGTTCTCTGCGCGTCCTGGACGGTTCCGTCACAGTTCTGTGCGCAAAGGGCGGCGTTGAGCCCCAGTCTGAGACCGTATGGCGCCAGGCTGACAAGTACAACGTTCCCAGAATGGCATATGTCAACAAGATGGACATCATGGGCGCTGATTTCTACAACGTTATCAACATGATGCGTGATAGACTGAAGTGCAACGCTATGCCCATCCAGCTGCCCATCGGTTCTGAGGACTCCTTTAAGGGTCTGATTGACCTGGTCGAGATGAAGGCTTACATCTACAACGACAACCAGGGCAACGACATTACCGTTACCGATATCCCTGCTGACATGCAGGAGCAGGCTGAAGAGTATCGCAATGCTATGCTCGAAGCTATTTCCGAGTTTGACGAAGAGATCATGATGGCTTACCTCGAAGGTGAAGAAATCTCCGAAGAGTCCATCAAGAATGCGATTCGTTCTGCTACACTGGCTGTTAAGGTCGTACCCGTTTGCTGCGGTACATCTTACAGAAACAAGGGTGTTCAGAAGCTGCTGGATGCAATCGTTGCATACATGCCTTCTCCCCTGGACAGAAAGGCCATCGATGGCGTTAACCCCGACACCGGTGATGAGGATGTTCGTCATGCATCCGATGAAGAGCCCTTCTCGGCTCTGGCCTTCAAGATCATGACCGACCCCTATGTCGGTAAGCTCTGCTTCTTCAGAGTTTACTCCGGCACAGTTGCTGCTGGTACAGCTGTTCTGAACTCCGTCAAGGGTAACAGAGAGCGTATCGGCCGTATCCTGCTGATGCATGCCAACCACAGAGAAGATCTGGAGATGGCATACTCGGGCGACATCGCCGCTGCTGTTGGTCTGAAGAACACAACAACAGGTGATACCCTGTGCGACGAAAAGTCCCCCATCATTCTGGAGTCCATGGAGTTCCCCGAGCCCGTTATCAAGGTTGCCATCGAGCCCAAGACCAAGGCTGGTCAGGAGAAGATGGGTATCGCTCTGATGAAGCTGGCAGAAGAGGACCCCACATTCAAGACCTACACAGACGAAGAAACAGGCCAGACCATCATCGCAGGTATGGGCGAGCTGCATCTGGAAATCATCGTCGACCGTCTGCTGCGTGAGTTCAAGGTCGAGGCTAACGTTGGTGCGCCCCAGGTTGCTTACAGAGAGACAATCCGTAAGCGCGCTGATGTCGATCAGAAGTACGCTCGTCAGTCCGGTGGTAAGGGTCAGTACGGTCACGTTAAGATCATTCTGGAGCCCAACGAGGCTGGTAAGGGTTATGAGTTCATCAACAACGTTGTAGCCTGCCAGTACACCGGTCTGCATAGCGCCCTGGATACCGGCATCGACTGCGGGGATGTATTCCTTCGGAATGGCACCGCCGACGATTTTGTTGACGAATTCATAACCTGCACCCGGCTCTAAAGGCTCGATGTC
>JAFYOK010000066.1 GCA_017560175.1 Clostridia bacterium
AGTTGTGTTTGCCGCAGGTGGGGCAGGGGACCTCGTGCTCATCGATGAAGGCCTTCATCTCTTCCATGGACATGGAGTCGACAGCCTTGTCCAGAGTAACGCCGTTGTCGGCACACCAGTTCTCGATGACCTGGTCGGCACGGAAGCGCTCCTTGCACTCCTTGCAGTCCATCAGAGGATCGGAGAAGCCGCCGACATGGCCGGAAGCGACCCAGACCTGGGGATTCATCAGAATGGCAGCGTCCAGACCGACATTGTAGGGGGATTCCTGGACAAACTTCTTCCACCATGCCTTCTTGACGTTGTTCTTGAACTCAACGCCCAGAGGACCGTAGTCCCAGGTGTTGGCCAGACCGCCGTAGATCTCACTGCCGGGGAAGATATATCCTCTGCTCTTGCAAAGGTTAACGACCTTTTCCATGGTCTTTTCGGAATTGTTCATGATTTCACCATACCTTTTATATTTATTGAAGGGGTCAGTTTGGCAATATATAGGGATAAACCCATATATAGATATCATATATAATATAGAAAAATCACGCCGGGGTCAAGGGGATGGGTGGTATTTTTACGCAGGACCGGCGGCGATGTTGCAAAGAGACGGGGAGATGTGGTAAAATTCTTTCAGATAAAAAGGGGGAGAAGCTATGTATCAGTTTGACCGCGCAGCCTATGAGCGCCGCATGGAGTGGTTCACCGAGGCCCGTTTCGGTATGTTCATCCATTGGGGTCTGTATGCCATCCCGGCTCGAGGAGAGTGGGTGCGCAACAACGAAGAGATGCCTGCCGAAGACTATATGCGCTATTTTGACGAGTTCGACCCGGTCGATTATGATCCTGCGGCATGGGCTCGTGCAGCCAGGGAAGCCGGCATGGAGTATGTCGTCCTGACTGCCAAGCACCACGATGGTTTCTGCCTGTTCGACAGCCAATATACCGATTTCAAATCGACCAATACCAAGCTGGGCCGCGATATCGTAGCTGATTTTGTCAAGGCTGTGCGTGCCGAAGGCCTGCGTGTCGGTCTCTATTTCTCGCTGCTGGATTGGGTGCATCCCGATTTTCCCCATTACGGAGACGAGAAGCATCCCATGCGCAATAAGCCGGAATATAGCAATGAACATCGCGATTTTGACCGCTATCTGGACTATATGCATGCCCAGGTACGGGAACTCTGCACGGGTTACGGCAAGCTGGATATCCTGTGGTTTGACTTCTCCTATGCCCACATGCGCGGCGAGACCTGGCGTGCCACAGAACTGATGGAGATGGTGCGCTCGCTGCAGCCCGATGTTATCATCGACAACCGTCTGGAGGTCAGCGGCGAAGGTTACGGCTCGTTGGCCGAATGCCGCCCCACACCTTACCATGGCGACTTTGTCAGCCCCGAAAAGATGATACCGCCGGGTGGTATCCAGGATGTTGAAGGCCGCGACCTGGTCTGGGAAGCCTGTGTCACCATGAATGATAACTGGGGCTACAATGCCAACGACCATTACTTCAAGCCTGCCGATATGCTCATCAAAAAGCTGGTGGAATGTGTCTCCAAGGGAGGCAATATGCTGCTCAATGTGGGCCCCGATGCGAAAGGTAATATTCCGCAGGCATCGATGGAGCGGCTGCAGACCATCGGCGGATGGATGAAGAAGAATAAGGCATCCATTTATGGCTGTGGCAAGGCGGGCATCGAAAAGCCCGATTATGGCCGCGTGACCCGAAAGGGTAAGCATCTGTATTTCCATATTTATGAGAATACCCTTGGTCCTCTGCCGCTGCTGGGCATCCGTGCCGAAGAGATCGACCGCATCCGCTGGCTGGCCACCGGTGCAGAGATCCGCGTTTCCACCAGCTGGGTCCACAGCGATTACCCGGAGATCGTCTTTGCCGATCTTGGCCCCGATCCTGTCCTGCCCGACCCCGTAGATACCGTTATCGAAGTGGTTCTGAAGTAGGGGACAGGCGGGCAGTTGACAATGGACAGTAGGGGGGGCAATCTTCCGCCTGTTCGGGAACCGTGAGTCTGTCTTGCGGGTGGCTGTTGTCCATCATAAGGGACGGGTCCCTCGTCCTGAAAGTCTGTGTCCTGCACACAACTTCATTGTCATCCTGAGCGGAACGGAGTGAAGTCGAAGGATCTCACGCTCAGGCCGACCAACTACACCAAGACCTTTCGCTCGGTGTGAGATCCCTCGACGAACGCTCGGGATGACAGATACGGCCAAATGGCCGCCCTCATCAGTCACGGCAAGCCGTGCCAGATTCCCCTGGGGAAAGCCTATTGGATCAGCTGCAAGTTATAACTGTTATCAAAACAGAAAAAGAGTCGCTGTTTTTGCTGGGTGTTCGTAAGACAGTTAATCCTCCCTATGAAAAATCTCATAGGGAGGATTTTTTTCTGTAATTGTGTTGCAGTATAATAAGCACTACTACGCCAAATGGTGTATGGAAGTGCGCCCTTGATCTGTTCGTTAAATTAGAAGTTGCCACACGGTCAAACGGAAAGTTTCCCCTGTATAATCATAGAAAGCGGATAACCGCTATGATTGATATCCGCAAATCCTCCACTGATATCATAATCAAACTCTTGTAATCCGGTAATTACAATCCCGCTTTCACACATTCCAGATACAATTTCTGACATGGAATGGGTAAAATCAGTAAATGTCTTGGAATGATAGTTTTTAAGCGTCATATAATACATACCTTCATTTCCTGTCCATTCATGCTCAAAATATGAGTATCGGCACTCGGTCCTGTGCTCCGGATCGTACAGGTCTTCGCCTTCTGTCGTCAGCATATTTGTACACGGGTGCTGCTCATTGATGAGGATAACTGCTCCCGGCTTCATGCATTTTGACACAATGGCAAAAAAGCGTTTCAGATCCCGAAACCAACAAAGGGCTCCAATTGTGATGATGACAATATCAAACTGTTCTTTGAAGCGGTCATCTATATCGTAGATATTGACTGCCTCAAACGCACATGGCAGATTCAGCTCTAATGCTTTTTCGTTGGCAAACGCCACCTGATTCTCGGCAATATCAAAACCAATTCCCTTGCTCGCCTTTCCGCTCTTAACCAAAGAAAGCAACTCGCGTCCGTTATTGCAGCAAAACTGACCGATTGTCTTTCCCTCTGTATCGATCGTCTGCAATACTTTCCTGGTGTCCTCGTTAAAAAAAGCATACTCTTCTTTCTGTATACGCTCTACGATATCGGCCCCCCAAGAGACATCCCTGTTATCAAAAGCCTCTTCCCATGCCGCCTTATTTCCTTCAATGTACTTCTCCATACGACCTTCTTCTTTCTGTTTTATCTTCGCCTCTGTCATAATTTCTTACTTCTGTTGATATACCCCTTGGTATACGGACATGCCGCAAAGCAGCGGCCGCAGATGGTGGTGCGTACGCCGAGGGTGACTTCGGCACGATCACCGGCAGCTTTCTGGCAGGCCGGGATATCCACCAGTTCGGCACGGTCGATGCCGGGATGCCACAGGGTATTGCAGATGGCATTGCCGGGGCATGCATCGGCACAGGCGTGGCAGGCGCCGCAGCGGGAAGTGGTGATGGGTTCATTGGGAGTCAGAGGTGCGTCGGTCAGCATGACGGTCAGGCGGACGGCCGAGCCGTATTCGGGCGTGACCAGCAGAGCGCATTTGCCCACCCAGCCCAGGCCGGCACGGGTGGCTGCTGTTTTATAGGGGAAAGGCGTGGCTGCCGTCTGGGGATCCCAGGGTGCATTGGCACGGGTGAGGGGAAGGGTACGATGGCCTTCGGCAGTCAGCAGATCGGCAACGGCGGTGGCCATGGCATCCAGACGGTCGTTGTAGACCTTATAGGTGGCCTGGTAGGCAGGGGTAGGGCCGTTGGGAATGTCTTCGACGATGTCGACAGGCAGAGCCAGCGCGGCAACAATGGCATAGCGATAATCGTCGGGAGCAAGACCGGCAACATCACCGATGCCGACCAGATCGGCACCATGTTCACGGAGCAGGTTGAGGACAGCGGAATTGAGATCCATGAGGAAACCTCCTTGTTTTTTTGTTAAATTCAGTATAGCACGGCAAAGAAATGACAACAAGGCATAAAAAAACAACCATCCGATATCG
>JAFYOK010000067.1 GCA_017560175.1 Clostridia bacterium
CAATTTTTCTTCCAATAAGGATTCAATTCAATAAACAACTCATCCACCACTATCGTGGTCCCCCTTCCCTTACACAGGGAAGGCTCTTGGCTTAGTGTCTACCTATGATTTTCCGCCACATAAAAAATCCGGAGCCGATTGGCTCCGGATTTTTGCTTTAGATAACTCTGTTGACGGGTTCGCCCTTCTCATAAGCCTTGATATTGCCGGCCAGGATCTCGACCAGGCGCTGGCGGGTCTCGAGACCTTTCCAACCCATGTGGGGTGTCAGAATGACATTCTCGAGGGTATAGAGGGGATTATCCTGCATGGGAGGCTCTGTTTCCTGTACATCGAGGGCAGCACCGGCAATGCGGTTCGCCTGCAGTGCCGCAATGAGGGCAGGCTCATCGACCAGCGCACCGCGGGAGGTATTGATAAGGCAGGCGGTGGGCTTCATCTTTTCGATGGCCGCAGCATCGATGATATGGCGTGTCTGTTCATTGAGAGGGCAATGGAGAGAAATATAGTCCGACTGGGAGAGGACTTCATCCAGCGAGCAATAGTGGATGCCGTCTTCATCGGCACGGGGTGTGCGCGTATAGGCCAGGATCTTCATATCCAGCGCCTGTGCGATGCGGATGACGGCGCGGCCGATGTTGCCTGCGCCAATGATGCCCAGCGTCTTGCCGTTGACCTCGGTATGGGGAACCATCAGATGCTGGGTGAAGTTGGAACGGTCGCCCTGACGGAGCATGGTGATCTGCTTCTGCATGTTGGACGAAAGGGCCAGCAGCATCATAATGGCGGTATGGGCGACGCGCTGGGTGCTGTAGGCCGGGATATTGCAGACCATGACACCTTTCTGCTTGGCGGCTTCAAGGGGAATATTGTTGTAGCCTGTACCGGCTTCGCAGATCAGCTTGACGCTGTCGGGCAGAGCAAGTACCTGTTCGGGGGTCAGCACCAGTTCCTTGGTGACGGCGATCTCTGCGCCTTCGAGACGGGGAAGGATCTCCTCCGAAGTGCTGTTTTCATAAACGGTGACATCATCACCGAGGATGTTGTAGTCGATCAGGCCATCATAATTGATGCGCTGGCCATTGAGGACGACGATCTTTGCCATGGTCAGTTTCTCCTTTCAGGATGTTGAATTGTTCTTATTATATCATAGTTCGAAACAGCTGAACAGTAGCCCATATACAGCATTGACTTTTTTGATGAAATAGGGAACAATAGTGGGCAGACCGATGTCTAAATAAAAGCTTTCGGAAAGGAGGCACTGTATATGTCCCGCAACCTATGGATTGCCCTTTTATCGGCGGCTGCAACTCTTCTGTGGTGCTTTAAAGACTACACCTACGGCATAACCTTTATGATGGGCGCTGCGGCGGTGGGCTGTGTTGGGCTGGCCTTTGTTCTGTTTCTGACCCGACCTTTTAAAAGCCCGAAAATGCAGCACCTTGCCCGACGACTGCTCAGTCTCCTCCTGTGTCTTGTGCTGTTGGGCTGCCTGTCTGTTGTATGGATCGAGGCCCTGATCTTCCGTGGTGCCAAAGGTGACCCATCGGATGATGCCGATCTGCTGGTGGTGCTGGGTGCCGGCCTCAATGGCCTGGAGCCTTCGGCTGTTCTGACCTCCCGTCTGCAGGTCACCTACGATTATATGGTCGATCATCCGAAAAGTATCGCCATCCTGACCGGCAGCCAAGGCTATAATGAACTGCGCACCGAAGCCTCGGCCATGGCGGAATATCTCATCAAGCAAGGTATCCCTTCCGATCGCCTCATTCTTGAAGAAGAAGCCCACAATACGGCGCAGAATATCAAATATTCGGTCGCTTTCATGGAACAGCTTGGGCTGGAAGATTGCACCGTCATGGTGGTTTCCAATGAGTTCCACCTCTACCGCGCCGAACGCATCTTTGAGCGATATGATATGGATGTTTACAGCCTGCCTGCACCTACGCCGAAGATCGGGCTCATTCCCATCAACAGTTACGCCCGTGAATACTGCAGCGTCGTGGTCATGTATGTTAAGGATGCCTTAGGTATTGACGAATAGAAAAACGGCAGAAGCCAAAAGGCTTCTGCCGTTTTTATTTTATACGTCGTAGACACCACAACATTCACGAAGTGAATATTTCATATCCCGCAGGGATATTTCACCGCGAAGCGATTTCACATGGCCATAAGGCCATATTTCACTGCGCTATGTAACTTAGCGCTTAGGTGCTCTGGGCATCTCCCATGCGTTGTGGTCAGTATGCAGCAGCATGTGAGCCTTATGAGACAGAGGTGCCTCAAAGTATTCCTTATACAGCTGTGCAACATCCTTGTTGTAATGAGAGAAACGGATCTTCGAC
>JAFYOK010000068.1 GCA_017560175.1 Clostridia bacterium
ATGGCAGCGGTCATGGGAACGCTGATACGGAGCATCATGTAAAGGACACCGATAACGGTGGCAACCGAGCTGATGATCTGGGTGACGCTCTGGGCAACACCCTGGGTGACGGTATCGACGTCGTTGGTGATATAGCTGAGGACTTCGCCGTGGGTACGGGCATCAAAATAGCCCATGGGCAGGCGGTGCAGCTTGGCATTGATGTCGCTGCGCAGGTTGAAACCGATCTTCTGGGTGATACCGTTCATGATGTAGCTCTGACCAAAGGAGAATACGGCGCTGACACCATAGAGCAGGATGAGCGACTGAATGATGACCCACAGGGAATCAAAATCGATGCCGCCTGTGCCGGTTGCCTGACGCATGACACCTGCATAGACCTCGGTGGTGGCATCGCCCAGGATCTTGGGGCCCTGGACGGCAAAGACGGTACTGCAGATGGTAAAGAAGGCAACGATCAGCAGCTGTACCTTATAGGCGGTGATGTAACGAATCAAACGGCCCAGCGACTTTTTGAAATCTTTGGGCTTTTCAACAACGCGGCCGGGGCCGCCGGGGCCTCTGCCCATGCCGGGACCTCTACCCATACCGGGGCCGCCGGGTCTGCCGGGAGGAGGACCGGGACGAGTATTCTTATTTTCAGCCATTGGCAAGTTCCTCCTTCGAAAGCTGGGAGTAGGCGATCTCTCTGTATTCCTCGCAGGTTTCCATCAGCTGCGCATGGGTACCCATGCCGGCGATGCGGCCTTCGTCGAGGACGATGATCTTATCGGCACCCATAACAGTGCTGATACGCTGGGCAACAATGAGAACAGCGCTCTTTCGGGTCTTTTCGACCAGAGCCGCACGCAGACGGCGGTCGGTCTTATAGTCGAGGGCCGAGAAGCTGTCGTCAAAGATATAAATAGGCGCTTCCTTGGCCAGGGCACGAGCGATGGCCAGACGCTGCTTCTGTCCACCCGATACATTGGCACCGCCTTGGGCAATAGAGGCATCCAGGCCTTCGGGACGGGTGGAAATAAACTCTTCGGCCTGGGCGACCTGTGCCGCCGAAGTCAGACGTGCTTCGGCCATGGTGGGATCGGAGAAAGCCAGGTTGCTGCGGATGGTACCGCTGAACAGAACCGACTTCTGGGGGACAAGGCCGATCTTATCGCGCAAATCGGTCTGGCGCAGATGACGGACATCCACGCCTTCGACCTTGACGCTGCCGCCCGTAACATCGAAGAAACGGGGGATCAGGTTGACCAGGGTCGACTTACCGCAGCCGGTGGCACCGATGATGGCGGTCATTTCGCCGGGGTTGGCGGTGAAGGTGATATCATGCAGAACCTTATGCTCGGCACCGGGGTAGGCAAAATCGACATGATCGAACTCGACGGTACCGGCCTTGGCAGGATCAAAGCTGTCGGTCTGCTCGGGATCGCGGATAGAGCTTTCGGCCTGCAGAACTTCGGCAACACGAGTGACGCTGACCAGCGCACGAGGTGCCGAGATCGACATCATGCTGACCATCAGGAAAGACATGATGACATGGGTGGCGTAGTTGATAAAGGCGATCATATCACCGACCTGCAGATTGCCTTCGGAAATATGACGGGCGCCGACCCATACGATGAGCAGGGTGGAGCCATTCATGATGACCGTCATAAAGGGATGCATGACCGCCATGACACGGTTGACAAACAGGCCTGTGTTCATCAGGTTGGTATTAGCTTCCTTAAAGCGCTCGATCTCCTTTTTCTCGGTACCGAAGGCACGGATGACCGGCAGACCGGTAAGGACTTCACGGCTGACCAGGTTGAGCTTATCGATCAGCTTCTGCTGGATCTTGAACTTAGGCATGGTGACGCTCATCAGTACGGTCATCATCAGCAGGATCAGACCAACGCCCAGGGCGGTGATCCAGCTCATGCCGGCATTGGTGGTCAGAACCTTGATGATACCGCCAATGGCCATCATGGGGGCGTAGGTGATCATACGTGTGGACATGATGAGCATCATCTGAATCTGCTGGATATCGTTGGTGGAACGAGTGATCAGCGATGCGGTGGAGAACTTATCAAACTCCGAAGGGGAGAAGGACAGCGCCTTGGTAAAGACAGCACTGCGCAGGTCACGGGAAAAGCCCGAGCCGGCGTAAGCACTGCAGTAGCCGATCATAACGGCGGCACAGACCGAGATCATAACGATGCCCATCATACGCAGAGCGCTCTTAATGATATAGTTCATCTGTGTTTCTTCAATATCCACACCCAGCGCACGGTAGCTGCGCAGAATATAGGAAATTACCGTCGAGCCGGAGCCTTCGGCGGCATTGCCTGCGGTTTGGATATAAACCTGTCGAATGGCCTCCGCCAGCATTTCTGCCTGTTCGGCCGAAATTTCGGTCAGAACATAAGCACCCTCATGCAGGGGGAAATCAACCGACAGCACGGCATAGTTCGGATGACTTTCTTCAAAGGGCAGATAAAGCTCGGCCGCCTGGGGGAAGAGTTCCACAAGCTGTGCATACTCTTCTGCCGGAAGCATCCGGGGCAGCTCGTCTTCAATGCCCGAGGCCGCAAGGCCGACGTCGACGATTTCCGACGTATAGGTGGGCAGCGCCAGATCACACCATGCCTGTACGCCGACCAGCATAACGGCCAGCAGCAGGAAGGGGAGATAGGGCTTTAAGTATTTGTAAATGACTTTCAAAAGATCCCTCCTCTTTGGTATTGGGTCAAATCATAAACAGTATACCATTTAACTATCCGCAGTTCAACCACTCCTGTCATAAACTGTTCAGGAAAATCGGGAACTTTTTCTGCAGAATGACAGTATCAACAGTAAACAAGAGTTTTCAAAGGAGAATGTTTTATGAAACTTTATTTCAAACAGCGCTTCTTTTCGTGGTTTGACAGTTATGATGTATGGAACGAAAGCGGCCATGTGGCCTATACCGTCCAGGGCCGCCTGTCCCTGGGTCATCTGTTAGAAATCCACGATCCCAACGGCAGCCACCTGGGTACTGTCAAAGAGGAGATCCTTACCCTGCTGCCCCGCTTCGCACTCTATGAAAACGATCAATATGTCGGCTCTATCAAAAAGAAGTTTACCCTCTTTTTCAAGCAGTTCGAACTGGACTGCGAAGGCTGGACAGTGGATGGCGACCCCTTCGGCTGGGATTACAGCGTTACCGATCGTGACGGCAACCTCATTATGACAGTATCCAAGGAGCTGCTCCGCCTGACCGACACCTATGTACTGGACATTGTCGATCCCCGACACGCGCTCCGCTGTCTGATGATCGTCCTGGCCATCGATGCTGCGGCCTGCAGCAATAAATAATCGAACATATAAAGAACCGACCCTGCGACTGCAGGGTCGGTTCGGCACTTATTTCTTTTCCATTTCGCCCACAAGGCGCTCGAACTCTGTACGGAGCATATCGGGGTTTTCATAAACGGCCAGCATGATATAATTGCCGTTCTTATAGATGACCGGCTCCTTTGCATAAGCCATGGCATCGTTGGCACCATCGGCCCACTTGGCGGCGATGCTCTCCTTGCGCTGCCGGAGGATCTGCTCAACTTCGGCCATCTTGCCTTCACGTACTCTGGCGATAAAGAACTCGTGGGCTGTATCGCCGTTTTCGGGGACATGGAGGATATAGTCCTCGATCAGATCATCATTAAGACCATAGGCCGCATAGGCTGCGGCATCGCCCTCCACGGTACGGGGACGGCCATCCATATCAAATGCCTCCATCAGCCCGTCCCACAGGTCTCGTACACCACGTGCCGTTCCCTCAATGACCTGACCTGCGCCATCGGCGATCTCACCGCCCGGCGATTGCGCGCTGCCCTGGTTCTGGGTCATATTGTTCTGGTTCTGATTGCCCTTGTTTGCTTCATTTTTGTTCTTGTCCCGACCACAGGCCGTCAGGCCGGTCAGCGCAAGAAGCAGACAGAGCAGAAGTATCGATACTCTTTTCATAAAAGCACTTTCCTTTCCGGTTATTCCGCTTTCTGCGGCAAGTTTATTCTTTGCAGAAAGGCCGCAAAACATACTGATG
>JAFYOK010000069.1 GCA_017560175.1 Clostridia bacterium
ATGGTCAACCTGGCCACCTATGTCGGCAGCAACCGGGCCGGTCTGCCCGGCGCACTTCTGGCAACAACCGCTGTTGTCCTGCCTTCCTTCCTCATCATCCTGCTGATCACAGCACTCCTGCAGGCGGCCATCAAGAATCCTTATGTACAGGCCATCCTGCGCGGTCTCAAGCCCTGCGTCATCGGCATCGTTCTGGCCACCGGTATCTATATGGTTCTGCGCAACTGTCTGTCTATCGGCGGCCACACATTTGATGTCCGTGCACTGGTCATCACATTGCTTATCGCCGGTGCAGGACTGCTCTGGCCCAAACTTCGCAAAAAGAAACTCTCCCCCATCGGTATGATCGCACTCTCGGCCCTGCTGGGAATTCTGCTTTATGCATAAAACGAAACTTTTTCTCAAAAAAGATTGAAATACCAAAATCCATGTGCTATATTTAGGTATAACCTAAAATCGTGAAATGCGGCGATGAAGCGAGTAGCTTATCTTTTGCAGCTGCAGAGAGCAGGCGTTTTGGTGCGAGCCTGTGCTGTCTGGTGAGTGAAGTTCCCTTCTGAGCATCCGTACGGAAATATATGTTTTACATATAGTGTAGGCACGGACGGCCTGTCCCCGTTAAAGGACATAAGTGCCCGCATGGCGGGAATTTGGGTGGTACCGCGGAAGTATGCTTTCGTCCCTTTTCGGAGGGACGAAAGCTTTTTTATTTTGCGATATAAAATTAAAATAAACGAAGGAGCAATTCACATGAAAGCACAACTTGAAGCTATCCTGGGACAGGGCCTGACAGAAATCACTTCGGCCGCTTCCAAGGATGCGCTGGAAGCTGCCCGTATCAAGTACCTGGGCAAGAAGGGCGAGCTGACCGCCGTCCTCAAGATGATGGGTAAGCTGGATGCTGCCGAGCGTCCCGCTATGGGTCAGCTGGCCAACGAAGTTCGCGCCCAGCTGGAGACCGCCATCGATACTGCTTCGGTCAAGCTGGCCGAGGCTGCCCTGGAGCAGCAGCTGCTCGACGAGACCATCGATGTCACCATCCCCGGCACACCGGTCACTGTCGGCCACAAGCACCCCATGTATGTCGCCCTGGACGAGCTGAAGGAGATCTTCATCGGTATGGGCTTCACCATTCTGGACGGTCCCGAAGTCGAGCTGGCCGTCAATAACTTCGACCGTCTGAACGCCGAGGAAGGCCATCCTTCCCGTGACTGGTCTGACACCTTCTATTTCGACGAAGACAGCCGCGTCATGCTGCGTTCCCAGACCTCTCCCATGCAGGTCCGCGCGATGGACAGCATGGAGCTGCCCATCCGTATTCTGGCTCCCGGCCGCGTTTACCGTAAGGACGAGGTCGACGCTACCCACTCCCCCATGTTCCATCAGGTCGAAGGTATGGTTATCGACAAGAACATCACCATGGCTGACCTCAAGGGTACCCTCAACACCGTCGTAGAACAGCTCTACGGCAAGGGCACCAAGACCCGTTTCCGTCCCCACCACTTCCCCTTCACCGAGCCCTCCTGCGAAATGGACGTTCAGTGCCATAAGTGCGGCGGCGTTGGCTGCCCCACCTGCAAGGGTGAAGGCTGGATCGAACTGCTGGGTGCAGGCATGATCCATCCCAAGGTCCTGGAAATGGCCGGCATCGACACAGAAGTCTATTCCGGCTGGGCCTTCGGTATCGGTCTGGAGCGTATGGCGATGCGCCGCTTCAAGATCGCCGACCTGCGCCTCATCTTCGAGAACGACATCCGTTTCCTCGAGCAGTTCTAAGAAAGGAGTATTTGCATTATGAATCTCAGCAGAAAATGGCTGGATGAGTTCGTACACATCACAGCAAATGATAAAGATTTCGCCGAAGCCATGACCCTCTCGGGTTCCAAGGTCGAAGGCACAGAGGTCATGGGCGAAGAGATCTCCAATGTTGTCGTCGGCCAGCTGCTCTCCATCGAGCGCCACCCCGACTCTGACCACATGTGGATCTGCCAGATCAATGTCGGCCAGGAGGAGCCTGTCCAGATCGTTACCGGCGCCTGGAACATTCACGAAGGCGACATGGTCCCCGTTGCTCTGCACAAGTCCACCCTGCCCGGCGGCGTTAAGATCGAAAAGGGCAAGCTGCGCGGCGTTAAGTCCAACGGCATGATGTGCGGTCTGGCAGAACTGGGCCTCGACACCCGTGATTTCCCCTATGCTGCCATCACACCCGCAGCCATCTTGGGCGACTACAAGGCCATCGATCCCGAGAAGCCCTCTGTCCCCGCCGATGTTCAGGCCGGTCATAAGATTTACGGCCCTGTTGTTGCTGCCAAGGTCCTGGAAGTCAAGACCGTTTCCTACGGCCTGTTCAGCGTCACTCTGGACACAGCATCCGAAACCGTTACTGTCGAAAGCGGCTGCATGAACCTGCATGCCGGCGACATGGTTGCTTACAATACAAAGTCCGCTTCCATCTGCACCCTGAAGGATCTGCACGCACAGCAGTGCGAGTTCCCCCACTGCATCGAGGACGGCATTTTCATTCTCAACGAAGACTGCAAGCCCGGCGATGACATCAAGGCCGTTACCGGCATGGATGACCATGTTGTCGAGTTTGAGATCACACCCAACCGCCCCGACTGCCTCTCCATCATCGGTCTGGCTCGTGAAGCTGCTGCCACCTACGGTGCTGAGCTGAACCTGCACACACCCGTTGTCAAGGGCGGCGCAGAAGGCAACCTCTTCGAGCTGCTGGATGTTGAAACACCCGATGCCGATCTCTGCCCCCGTTACTCTGCCCGTATGGTCAAGAACGTCAAGATCGGTCCTTCCCCCAAGTGGATGCGCGAGCGTCTGCGCGCTATGGGCGTTCGCCCCATCAACAACATCGTTGACATCACCAACTACGTCATGCTGGAGTATGGTCAGCCCATGCACGCATTCGACTATCGCTATGTCAATGGCGGCAAGATCATCGTCCGCCGCGCCGGCGAAGGCGAAGAACTGACCACACTGGACGGCGGCGTTCGCAAGCTGAACTCCAACATGCTGGTCATTGCTGACCAGGATCGCGCTGTCGGTCTGGCCGGCATCATGGGCGGTCTCAACTCCGAAATCGTCGACGATACCGTTGATGTTGTCTTCGAGTCGGCTTGCTTCGACGGTACCTGCATTCGCAAGACCGCTCTGGCTCTGGGCATGCGTACCGAGGCTTCTGCCAAGTTCGAAAAGGGTCTCGACCCCATGAACACTCTGCCTGCTGTTGACCGTGCCTGCGAGCTGGTCGAAATGCTGGGCGCCGGTGAAGTTCTTGACGGTGTCATCGATATCCTCAACTTTGTCCCCCATCCTACCGTCCTCAAGCTGGAGCCCCAGAAGATCAATGGCCTGCTGGGCACCGATGTTTCTGCTGAAGACATGGTCAAGTATCTGGAGAGCGTTGGCTTTGTTGTCGAAGGCGATCAGGTCACCGTTCCCTCCTGGCGTGCAGACGTTCAGGCTATGGCCGACCTGGCCGAGGAAGTTGCCCGTTTCTACGGCTACAACAACATCCCCGTCACTCTGATGCGCGGCGAAACCACACAGGGCGGCTACTCCCCCGTACAGGTCATCGAGAACCGCCTGGGTGAGCTGGCTCGCGGCTGCGGTTTTGATGAGATCATCACCTACTCCTTCATCTCCCCCACCTATTACGATAAGATCCGCTGGGCTGCCGACGATGCACGCCGTGCTTCCTTCAAGATCCTCAACCCCCTGGGCGAGGACACAAGCATCATGCGTACCACCGTTCTGCCCTCCATGCTGGAGATCCTGACCCGCAACTATAACTACCGCAACAAGAACGCCAAGCTGTATGAGCTGGGTCGTATCTATAACATGGGCGGCGAAGACGGTCTGGCTGTTGAGTCCAAGGTTCTGTCCATGGGCGCTTACGGCGACGATATGGACTTCTTCAAGCTCAAGGGTATCATCGAAGCCATCCTGGCCGACCTGCGTGCCGAAGAGATCCACTTCGAGCCCTGCACCGTCAACCCCTCTTACCATCCCGGCCGCTGTGCAGAAGTCTATGCCGGCGAGACCCTGATCGGTGTCTTTGGCCAGATCCATCCTCTGGTTGCCAAGAACTACGGTGTTGATGCTGCCTTCTATTGCGCAGAACTGTCCTTTGATGCTCTGCTGGCTGCCAAGGGCAGCGATGCCGAGTACAAGCCCCTGCCCAAGTTCCCCTCTGTCACCCGTGACATTGCCGTTGTCTGCGACAAGGCTGTTACCGTCGGCCAGCTGGAAGCTGCCATCAAGAAGGGTGCCAAGGGCCTGCTGAAGGGTGTCAAGCTGTTTGATATCTATCAGGGCAAGGGTGTTCCCGAAGGCAAGAAGAGCGTCGCCTTCAATCTGGTTCTGCGTGCCGATGACCGCAGCCTGACCGGTGAAGAAGCAGATGCCGATGTCAAGAGCATTCTGGAAGTTCTGGCTGCCGATTGCGGTGCTGTCATCCGCGCATAAGTTTCGGCTGTAACTGCTTCGAAACTTTTGCTTTACTTTGCTCCTAAGTTGTAATATAATAAAAAATGTAGTCAGCATTTGCTGAAGCAGAATCACATCGATCTCAAGGAGGGTATCAGCATGATCGACGGAACCAAGAAGTTTAATGTAAACGATGACGCCAAT
>JAFYOK010000070.1 GCA_017560175.1 Clostridia bacterium
AAAATCATCAAAAAACTGGACAAGTTTTTTCTTGCCTTTTTGATCATCAATCCCTTCCTCGACGTTGTGACCGGTGTTTACATCAAAGTACTGGAGACCCTTTCGGGCAACAACTTCGATACCATCACCATCCCCGTCACCCCCAGCTTGCTGGTGCGTATGATGGTCCTCGTGCTCTTTGCTCTTTATGCTTTGATCTCGCTGGACAAAAAAGCCATTGGCGCTGCAATACCGGTAGCTGTGGCCTGGGCCATGTCGGTGGTCGGTGAGATTCTTTTCTTTTATTCTTTTGCACTCTATACCGACGTACAGTACATTGCTCGCTTTGCCTATAACTTTGCCGTTGTTCTGGTTTATATGCAGGTCTTCCGCCGTATGGGAATCGGCAGGGAAGAGCTGATGGACAAGCTGAGCGATGTCCTCGCACTGTCTCTGCTCATGCTGTCGGCCACCATCGTTGTATCTTATATGCTCGATATGGGCTATACCACCTATGCCGACCGTTACGGTTATCGCGGTACACGCGGTTTCTTCTATTCGGGCAACGATATCACCGCCATCCTCATGGCCGGTCTGCCCGTTGTTATGTGCGGTTTTATGCAGCGTCGTGACCTGAGCAGTAAGATGTTCTGGGCTTATGACCTGAGTGCCGCGCTGACCGCCATCTGCCTCATGCTGATCGGTACAAAGACAGCTTTTATTGCTGTTTTTGCTGCTGCTTTTGTTCTGGGTATCTGTGCCCTGTGGAAGCTGATCGCTTTCAAGGAACATCTGCCCATCCGCCGCTGCGTCATCCTGCTTGTTACCATGGCTGCCGTTTTCGGTATCATGGCGCTGCTGTCCACCGAATCGATCTTTGGTGAGATCAGTGCCTCTTTCCAGCAGACCGGTACCGTCATGGAAAATGAAGGCGCGGCCACTGCGCTGCTGTCGGGCCGACACACCAAGCTGGCCAAGGCCTTTGCCATGTATAAGGAAGGCGGCATCTACACCTGGATCTTCGGCGTTGGCCGCGGTACCCAGACCGCCATCATCGAGATGGACCTCTTTGAAGTCGTCATTTACTACGGCATCTTCGGCGCCATTGTCATGCTGTGGCTTTATGTCAAGCTGGGTCTGGAGTTCGTCTGGAAGTTCTTTAAGAACATCCGAGAGCTGCGCTATGATCTGATGCCCATGGCCGTTCTGGTCTCGCTGGGTCTCTGCGCCGGTTATCTGCTGATTGCCGGTCATATCCTGTTCAGCGTTACTTCCGGCTTCTACTTCTCCTATATGCTGCTCTTCGGTAAGATCACCTATACCGATGACATGGAGCGCCTGAGCATTATTTAAAAACAAAACCATAGAACCCTCGGAGGTAACGATAGATGAATGAAATGAATACATCCTACAGCTACGAGCTCAATGCCGATGACAGCTGCCGCATCACCGCTTATCAGGGCGATGCTGTTATGCTGACCATCCCCACCGAGCTGGATGGCCACAAGGTCATCGATATCGGCATTTATGCCTTTGCCAACTGTGTACACCTCAAGCATGTTATTATTCCCGAAGGCGTTGTCACCATCTTTATCAACGCATTCTACAACTGCCCCGAACTGGAGACCATCCAGCTGCCCGATACCATTGAGAACAACGTCAACAGCAGCGTTCGCGGCTGCCCTAAGTTCAAGGGCTATAAGGTCAGCGATACCCACGAGATGTTCGAACTGAAGGACGGCGTCCTCTTCAATAAGGAAGTTGCCCATCTGGTCGATTATCCTGCTGCCATGGAGCATGCAGAGTATACTGCACCCGAAGGTATTGTTGAAGTCATGCGCGGCGCTTTTGCCGAGCACAAGTACCTGCAGAAGGTCGTCCTGCCCGAAGGCATCGTCAAGATCGGCGATGGCGCTTTCCGCGGCTGTGAAGCCCTGCGTGAGGTCGTTCTGCCCTCCACCCTGGAGATCATCGGCGGACAGGCTTTTGCCGGCTGCACCGCTCTGGAGACCATCCACATCCCTGCGGCTACCGTTGAGATCGGTCAGAATGCGTTCTCCAGCTGCTGGTCTCTGCAGGACATCACCGTTGATGCCGAGAGCAGCCATTTCTGCGATACCGATGGCGCACTCTACACCAAGGATATGAAGAAGCTGCTGCGCTATCCCGTTGACGGCCTCACAGGCTATGCCTTCCCCGAAGGCGTTGAGGTCATCGGCACAGGCGCATTCTCCGGCTGTGACACACTGACCGAAGTTCGTCTGCCCCAGTCCCTCAAGGTCATCGAAGGCAGCGCCTTTGCCCATTGCAGCATGCTGGACGGCGTTGAGATCCCCGAGGGTGTTGAGGCCATCGCACCTGCAACCTTCTTCGGCTGCACCAATCTGGCCGAGATCTCTCTGCCCATGAGCGTCAAGACCATCGGTCAGCAGGCGTTCTGGTATTGCTTCTCCATGATGCAGATCGAAGTTGCCGAGAACTGCAAGATCGATGATACCGCCTTCGGCGGCGAGGTCGAAGTTCTGGAAGGTCTGGGCATGAACTGCATCCCCGAAATCATCCGTAAGTAAAAATCATAAAATCCAAGGCCACTGTGGAGTATCTCCACAGCGGTCTTTTTCGCCCCTTGTGCTTTAAAGGAAAGAAGCGTATAATGCTTTTATACGGAACAAGGATAAAGAGGAGGGAGTTCTTATGACCCAAACCAAGACTCTGCGTCAGAAATTCATCGGTGATAAGACATTTTATAAGATGGTGCTTGCCGTTGCTGTGCCCATCGTCATTCAGAATGGTATTACCAATCTGGTCAATGTACTGGACAATGTTATGGTCGGTCAGCTGGGCACCGAGTCGATGTCGGGTGTCGCCATTGCCAACCAGCTGATTTTTGTCTTTAATCTGTGCATCTTCGGCGGTCTTTCCGGCCCCGGTATTTTTGGCGCGCAGTACCATGGCTCGGGCAATGCCGACGGTGTGCGGCAGACCTTCCGATTTAAACTCTATATCGTTGCCGGTCTGTCGGCCATCTTCATGACCGCCTTTATCACTAAAAATGCCGAATTGCTTTCTCTTTATCTCCATCAGTCGGAAAGTGGCGGCGATCTGGCGCTGACCCTCAGTGAAGGTCAGCTTTATCTGCGCATCATGCTGTTGGGTCTCATTCCTTTTGCACTCAACAATGCCTATATCGGTACGCTGCGTGAAACAGGCGAGACGCTGCTGCCGATGAAGGCAGGCGTTACCGCCGTATTGGTCAACCTGGTGTTCAACTGGCTGCTGATCTTCGGTCACTGTGGTTTCCCCGAACTGGGCGTTGCCGGTGCTGCCATTGCAACCGTCCTTTCGAGATATGTCGAGCTGGCCATTGTTGTCATCTGGACTCATGCCCACAAGGAGAAGAACAAGTTTATCGTTGGGGCTTACAAGAGCCTGTGGATCTCCAAAGAGGTTGCTTATCGCATTATCCGCAAGGGCTGGCCGCTGCTGCTCAATGAGGTTCTGTGGTCGATCGGTATCACATCCATCAACCAGTGTTATTCCACCCGTGGCCTGGCGGCTGTTGCGGCCGTCAACATCGCGGCGACTCTGGGCAATCTGTTCAAGATCGTTATGATGGCTTCGGGCAATGCCATTGCCATTCTGGTCGGCCAGCGGCTGGGCGCAGGCCGTATGGAAGAGGCAAGGGATATCGACAACAAGCTGATCTTTGCCACCTGCAGTAT
>JAFYOK010000071.1 GCA_017560175.1 Clostridia bacterium
GAGGTCGCTGTTACCGTTGCCTTCTTTACCCTGCTGCTGGCTGCCTTCAAGACCACCAACTATATCCCCAACGAACAGATCCGCAAGATCACCTGGTTCTAAGTATTTCGCCCCGACGACCGTCGGGGCGTTTTCTTTTTGTTCAGATTGTTATTCTTGTCTTGACATCTATGGGGTATCTGTTTAGTATATCTAAGTGTAAAGATTGTTTATATTTTCTTTAGATTTGAACAGAGAGGTTATTATATGCGCTCGATCATTCTTATGGCGGAGACCGGCTCGGACATCAATGCCGCTATGGCTGCCGAGTACGGTATTGAAATTGTTCCCATGCACGTTTCTTTTGACGGCAAGACCTATGATGACGGTACATTCCCCGTCCGTGACATTGTCGATTATTATAAGAAGACAGGCAAGACCCCTACCACCAGCGGCAGTACACCTGAAGACTTCCAGAAGGCTTTTGACCGTGTTCATGCAGAACATCCCGATGCACACATCGTCTATCTGGCCTATTCGGCAGTTACCACCTGCTCCTATCAGAGCGCAGTGATCGCCGGTGAGGGCCGCGATTATGTCACCATGATCGATACACGCCATGTATCCACCGGTCAGGGTGCCATCGTCATCACACTGGCGGAAGAGATGGCCAAGCATCCCGAATGGACGCTGGAGCAGGTCATCGAAGCGGCACACGATCTCATCGACCGTGCAGCCATGTGCTTCATGCCCGACGATCTGGCCTTCCTTCGTGCCGGCGGCCGCGTCAGCAATGTCGCCGCATTGGGTGCCCGTATTCTCAGCCTGCATCCCATCATCGAGGTTCTCAACGGCCGCCTGATGGCTACCAAGAAGTATCGCGGCAAGATGATCAAGGTCGTCACCGATGTGGTTTCCGATTATGCCGATGCCTATAACCTCGATCGTGAGGTTCTGTGGCTGATCTATACCATCGATCTGGGCGAGGATGTCCGCAAGGCAGCTGAGCAGACTGCCATGGAAAAGGGCTTCTCCCGTGTCCGCTGGATCCAGACCGGCGGCGTCATCACCACCCATGCAGGCCCCGGTGCCTTTGGTATGGCCGGTTTCTCCCGCAAATAAGTTTTAAAGACCTGCCCAAATGGGCAGGTCTTTTTTTATGCAGTTTTTACCATAATGTACGCTTTGCTTCATTATTTGTGCTTTTCCAACAAAAATACCTTGTCATTTTATCGGTTTTCGTGTATGATATATAACATGACAACTTGAATACTATAGCGTCCGTAGAAAAAGTATTTCAAAAGGAGGAACTTCCAATGCAGCAAATGCTCGACCAGATTCGAAAAACCTTTAATGTGCAGGATGCTCGTCTGACCAAAAAGCAGCTGTCGATCCTGAAATATGTCAGCGATCATATTGATGAAGTCTGTTATCTCTCTCTGCGTCAGCTTTGTGAGAATATCGGCTGTTCGCAGGTCACCATGCTGCGTCTTTGCCGCGAGCTGGGATTTGACAGTTTTGTCGCTTTCCGTGAGGCCATTCGTAAGAAACGTGCTGATATTTATCGTGAAGATCCCGTCCCGGCCAAGGATCCTACCCCTGCACTTTTCGAGACCGTTCTGAATAACGAGCGTGCCCTTTTTGAAAAGTTCCTTTCCCAGATCGATCCTGTAGAGATCGATCGCTGTGCCAAGCGTATGACCGAAGCCGATTTTGTTCTGATCATCGGCCGCCGTATTTCCAATTCGGTAGGTCAGGTCCTTTCCATGCGCCTCGGTCAGTGTTCCATTGAAAATACCATTGTTGATCCCGTGGAAGATGCCAAGCGTCTGCGTCAGCTGCTCAGCCTGCTGACCCCCCAGAGCGTTGTTATCGCCTTCTCTTATCCTGCCTACAGTGAGGAACAGCTGGACGCTGTCCGCCAGGCCGGCCTCAGCGGTGCATATACCATCGCCATTACCGACAGCCCGGCTGCACCTGTCACTTCTCTGGCAGCCTGCACTTTGCTGGCACCCCGTTCGCTCAACAATGTTTATAATTCCTTTATTGCCCCCGTTGAAATGGCCAATCTGTTGGCCCACAGCATCGTCATCCGTATGGGTCTGACCTATAAGAGTCTTGTTGGCGAATTCGATGTCTGATCCTCGCCACGATTCCCTTGTATGCGACAGATAAAATAGCGTATACTGAACCTCGTTACAATATGCAGGCGAGGTTCGTATATCGGCAATACATCAGCTTCCCAAGCTGAGAAGGCGGGTTCGATTCCCGTACCTCGCTCCAGAAAAATAAAACCACGCAGCGATCGCTGCGTGGTTTTTCTCTTATTCCTGATAATCTTTGACTGCTTTGAAGGTCATGACCTCACCGCGCAGGCCGCCATAATACCACTTGGGACCGCGGCGGATGCGCAGGCGCTGGGCACCGGGATAATCAAAGGTGCGGCGCCAGAAGGTGTGAGAGGGGTAATTTTTGGGGTGCATCATCAGCTGCCACCATCCACCCATGCTTTCGGTCAGCAGACGGGCAGCCGCACGGCCGACACCATAGCGGCGGTATTCGGGCAGGACAAAAAACTCGGCGATGGAACGGCTGTCACGCCAGAGGCGGACGTAATGGTTGCGGTTGACCAGAATAAGTCCGGCTTCTTTTCCGTCGGCCATAATGAAAAAGGGGATGCGTGCAGGATCTTCCCAGTAGTCATCAAAGATCTCATAGGGATAGATGCCGTTTTCATCGGGCTCTACCGGCTCGAAACTGGAAAATTCTCGGATATAGATCTGCATCATGTCAAACAGGCGGGCCTTTTCTTCCACAGGCACGCGGCGCAGCTTGATCTCCATAGTGTGTACTTCCTTTAGAACTGAATATTAAAAGAGGTAGTCGGTAAACATGACCTCTTCGCCCTTTTCGAAATAGACACGAGGGACGCGGCGGGCGATGCCGCTGAGCAGTGAATTGACATTGACGCCGACAAGGGCGGCAGCTTCGGTAAAGGTCAGGTCGCCTTCCTTATCACCAAAGACGGTGACATTGTCACCTACCTTAGCTTCGGGGATATCGGTGATATCGACCATGCACATATCCATGCACAGGACGCCCACGTAGGGTGCCTTCTTGCCATGGATGGAAACATGGCCCTTGCCGCCCGACAGCAGACGGGGAACACCGTCGGAGTAGCCATAGGGCAGGGTGGCGATCAGACGCTCGTGGTCGCTCTTATCGGTCATGCCATAGCTGATGCCTTCGCCGGCAGGGACTTTGTGGATATGAATGATCTGCGACTTGAGGCTCATAATGGGCTGTACACCGTTGCCGTAGCCATAGAAGATGGCACCGGGACGAACCATATCCAGGCCCAGGTTGCCATATTTGCCCAGGGCGATACCGTCGCAGATGTGTTTGTGACCAACTTCGATGCCTTCTTCGGCCAGCAGGCCCATCATCAGCTTGAAGACTTCATACTGAACCATATCGTCTTCTTCGGAACTCTGTGCAAAGTGGCTGAAGATGCCCTCGATGGTGATATTCTCCATACGGGAGATCTCTGCGATCTCCTTGACCGACTGCTGGGTGGGTGCAAAGCCCAGACGGTGCAGGCCGGTATTGAGTTTGATGTGTACATTGACCGGCTGGCCGATGTCATTGAGGGCACGAGCCTGTTCAATGGAAAAGACGGTCAGCGAAACGCCGTAGTCAGCGGCATAGTGCATCAGATGGGTGGGTGTATAGCCCAGGACAAGGATATTGCCGCGATGGAAGGTGCGGCGCAGTTCCATGGCTTCGCCGATGTTGGCAACACCAAAGAACTCAATGCCTCTGGAAAAGAGCTTGCGCATCAGAACGGCAGCGCCGTGACCATAAGCATCGGCTTTGATGACGGCCATGGGTTTGCTTTCGCCAGCCAGTTCTTTTACGCGTGCAATATTGTGTTCAAAACGGTCGAGATCGATCTCGCACCGTGTCATACCAAAACGATCCAAATCAGATTACCTCATTATTGTTGCTGTGGATAGAGATGTTGTAACTTTACAAAAAATAATTATACCGCAGCTTGGGCCATGGAGCAAGAAAATCCTTTGGCCGGCAAGACTTTTTCGGGTATTTTAGAATATATATGCCATTCGACTTGAAAAAAGACGCCGTATGTGCTAAATTTATGGTGATATGTTAAACCATACCAAATAAAACGATATTCTGATTTGGAGGAGATACCCATGAATAAAGTTATCATCGAAACATCGGCTCGTCACATCCATCTGTCCAGAGAGCACATCGACATCCTGTTCGGCGAAGGCTACCAGCTGACAAAGAAGAAGGATCTGTCCCAGCCCGGCCAGTTTGCATGCGAAGAGAAGGTCCGCGTTGAAGGCACAAAGAGCGCTTTCCCCGGCATCTCCGTCCTCGGCCCCGAGCGTAAGGCTTCCCAGGTCGAGATCTCTCTGACCGATGCTCGCGCTATCGGCGTTAAGGCTCCCGTCCGTGAGAGCGGCGACATCGCAGGCACAGGCTCCTGCAAGCTGGTTGGCCCCAAGGGCGAAGTCGAGCTGACAGAGGGCGTCATCGCTGCTATGCGCCACCTGCACATCACACCCGAAGACGCTGCTGCTATGGGCGTTGAGGACAAGCAGATCATCTCTGTTGAGACAAACTGCAACGGCCGCGCACTGACATTCGGTGATGTCGTCGTCCGCGTTTCCGACAAGTTCGCTACAAGAATGCACATCGACACAGACGAGGCTAACGCAGCCGGTATCGTCGGCGAAGTCGAAGGCATCGTCAAGCTCTAATTTTATATTAGAACTCCATAACAAAGTTTTTACACACACACTTAAAAAGTCCCACGGCATACGCCGTGGGACTTTTTTCTGTATCCGGGAGTTATTTCAGGTTCTTAAACTGACCATATTTATCGGCAGTATACTGCAGGGGCTGACGTACATAGTCCCGGGCCAGTTTTAGGGCGGTGTTCAGAGGAGCATCGACCTCTACTGTGCGCTGAGAAAGCGCCTGCAGGCAGAGATTGATGCGGCTGATACTTTCGGCATTGAGAAACCGCATAGGTTCAAGGCCGCAGTCGGCACGGAAGCGGTTGAGAGCATCGAGGGTCGCAGGGCCGAAGTCGGTCTCTCCGTGATCCTGCGCAAGATAACTCATGGCGCAGAGTGCCTTCTGCAGATGCGTTGTCTTCCATGTGCGGTCGCCGGGTTTCAGAGATCGGAAGCTGAGCAGGCGGCAGGCAGCGGCAGGGTGGGCGGCTGTACGGTCGGCAACGGTATAATCCGGGGTAAGGCCGATCCCATCATAATCCATACCGGAAAGGGGGATCAGTTCGAGGGTGGTGATGACAGCTGCCGAACCATCGGGATAAACCAGATGCTGCTGTCCACGTCCCTTGCCATAGGTGGTCCGGCCGATGGAGGTGGCATAGTTTAAGTCACAGAGGGCGGCGGTCATGATTTCGGAGGCGCTGGCCGAATCGCCGTCGGTCAGCAGGAAGATTTGATTAAAGCGAGGGCCGCGGCCATGGGCAGAGTAGGTAACTTCTTTCCGGCGGTCGGCCGTGGAAAAGTAGTCGGTCGCGTCAGGGATCAGACGACCCAGCATATTGGTAACGGCGGTCAGATCACCGCCGGGATTGCCGCGCAGATCAAGGATGAGGACCTTGGATTGCAGACGGGTGGCTTCCGACAGATAGTAACGGAAGGTATCGTCCAGATCTTCTCC
>JAFYOK010000072.1 GCA_017560175.1 Clostridia bacterium
CAACATCAACACCGGCAATGGAGGTATCTGTTGTAGCTGTGAAATTGAAGCCATCCAGGATACCGGCATCGGCATTGGACAGTGCGACCTTGACCGCATTGGTGTCGATATAGACATTGGCCTCGCCGATCATAGCCACGATAGGCAGAGTGATGGTGCGGACCTTCTCTGCTGTGGAATAAGGAACGGTTGTGGAGGTTGCCGACAGCGCGAAGACTGCAGGATCGGCAACAGTAATGGTCTTGCTGCCGACGATCTTGCCGCCGGAAGTGATCTGAATGTCAACTTCGCCCTTCTTGCCATTGGAAACAAACTTGCCGTTTACCAGTGTGCCGAAGGAATCATCGGACAGAGTCCATGCAGCATCAGCAGGCATATCCATAGCATAACCATGAGTATCGATAGCCTCTGCACCGAAATTATATACGGTATTGGGTGCAAAGTAATCGTAATCGGACTCGACATTAATGACATCCAGAATGCCGGTGGGTGCTACGTTGGAAGCAACGAAGATACCGTGGGCAGTGGGACGCTGTGCGCCGTCACAGGGAACCGAACGCATGGTGAAGGTTTCTTCACCGGCACGCTTGGACAGGAAGGTAGAAGAACCGCCGCCGTCGCAGTTTGCCGCCCACTGGCAGCCCAGAGCCAGCATGACTTCGCCTTCCTCATAGGTGCTAAGACCGACAGAGTTGTTGGCGCCGCGGCCGTCGTTCATACAGATGACCAGGGTACCATCTTCCTTAACACCGACCATGGAACGAGCTGCGTCGTCATTACCGCGCTTAACGGTCTTGTTGACCAGTTCGCCGTCATTAACGACCATACCGAAGGAGACACCTACCGCATGGAGCAGGCTACCATCGGCCAGATAGCCGTCGAACTCGGCCTTGTTGAAAGCCTTGACATCACAGGAGATGTTGCCTTCTGCATCCTGGAAAACATACAGGATAGAGCTGGTGGGATTCAGAACTGCACCACCGGTAGCAACATTCTCACCAAAGTTACCGATGCTCTTGCCGTTGTAAACCAGAACACGAGGAGAATAGGTGCTGTAATACAGGTCTGTGTTCATACCGCCGACAATGTTGTATCCGAGGTTGTCCTCGTAATACTTTGCCATCTCGGTCAGTTCCTGATGGGCCCAGTTGGATTCATCATCGGGATCTTCTGCAAGCTCATCAATGTTGTGATATCCGGGAACAATGGATACATCAGGGTTGGACGGGTCGACTTCAATGATATGAAGGACCTGTCTGCGCTTACCATCTGCACTGTTAATAACCATTTCGGATTCAACAGCTGCACCGGGTACAAGTACGTAATCTTTTTTAGAGATTACATTGTAATAACCATCAGTGCCAAAAGTGGTACCGTCATAAACGACATTGTTTTCTGCCCAGTTGGGGATTGCCGCAAGGACATTTGCAGGAATGACGCTCAGAGCCAGTACCAGAGAAAGCACCAAGGTGATTACACGCTTGGCATTTTTCTGTGCCATTTTTTCATACTCCTTTATTAAGATTTTATTTATATTCTCGCACCGTATATGCGATCATACCGTTTGGAATCATACCATTTCCCAGAAGAAATGATAAGGGTAAATATTGAGAGGGTTGTCTGAAGGGACAGACCAGAAAAAATAAAAAACAAAGAATGCGACCATAATATATCTTGCCGCTGCTGCTACCTGCCGCCACCGTCTGCTGGTGCATCCAATGACCTTGGGAAGCGCCAGCGGAATAAAGGCCATATAATAATAATTCATACGCATGGCCAGGGTATGCAGAGGAGCAAACATCTGCAGAGCAACCGAAAAGAGCAGAAAGTTACGGAATCCCATGGCATCGGGATCCTGCCGCATTTTCTGTTCATCGGGAATAATATAAGAAAAAATCGCCAGCATACCATACAGGATCAACATGGTATAGGCACCGGTGGAAGAGATCTCAGCTTCATATTCTGTAAACCGGCTCATAATGGCTGTCAGATAACTGAAAACCGGTGCATTGAATATAAAGAGAAGTCCCATCAGCGGAACGACCACAAGCAGCCATGGCCGTGTGATCTTCAGATGATAGAGGGGATACATGAACAGCAGCATGAAAGCGCTGGTGTGAAAAAGCATCGCCGCATAGACAACCAGAAGAAATGGAACCAACTTCTTCTGCCGTACAAACTCAAATGCGACAAAACCCAACGAGATGGCAATGCCCTGTCGCAATCCGGAGAACAACATAACAAAATTAGAAGTTGTGATAAACAGAGCTATGGTCAGGACAGCATCCTTTGAGTACTTGACATATGCTTTGGAAATCGCATAAACACCTAATACTGCACAGATGGCAAGAATCCACCTGAAATTATCTGTACATAATGATACAAGCTTATTCAGAATACTGTAGGCAATCTCCGCGCTTCGATTGATGGTCTGTCTCCAGCTGCTCTGCGCATAGATTCGAAAAATACGATTATAATTTTGCGTATCTGATCCAATAACTTCATGTCTGAGCATAAGCAATGCCAGCAGCATGCCCCAAAACAATTTCAGAACATTCTCATCCTTTGTTTTGCTCTGCTTTGTCAGATATAATACCGACTCACCCACTCTGACATGTCGAACTATGATCGGAATCATAATCAAAAGGGCATATGGCCACATTTTATACTCTCCCTTTTATAATATCTGCAATGATTTTCGTCAGAGCTTCCGCATTAGCCGCGCCTTCATGGTACTGCTGTGCAAAGGCTCGGATCGATGCGGCCCGCTGCGGGAAATGTTCGGCATCGTCCAGGAAGGACGACAACCGTGCCTCCAGTTGGCGCAGATCATCGATGACACAGGCCCCGGGGATACGGCCGATATAACCGATCGATGCGATCTCTGCCGGACCGATGCCAAGCAAAACGCTGCCGCTCTGCAGACAGTCGATAATTTTGGTCGAAAAGGAATACTTCGTCTTGAGGATCTGTTCTTCTTCAAAGGATTCGGCATGCAGAACGATATCAGCTTCTTCCAGTCGACGTTTGATAACTTCATAGTCCCGTCTGCCCATGTATTCTGTACAGCTGCACCGAGCAAATCTTGCTTCTTCCTCCGCCGACAGCGGGGTATTGCTATAGATCTCAAAGCGAACGGCACGACCGTTTCGTCCATAGGCTTCCAGGGCTTCGGCCACCTTCAGCAGGATCTCCATGCGTCCGTAAAGCAGGTTGCCTGCATATACGATCCGGATCGGATCGTTGACCTTTGTTTTGATCGGAGACGACAGATCGCAGCCCTTATAAAGCGGCGTGGCCTTGCAGCCGAAGATGGAATTATAATATTGGCAGATCTCCTCCGAACAACCAAAAACAACGGCCGACTTCTGCAGGATATAGGCCAGATTATCGATTTCTTTTTCCGAACCGCTTTTGGCCAGGCCGGTATACTCATCATCCG
>JAFYOK010000073.1 GCA_017560175.1 Clostridia bacterium
AAGCCCTCGCCCAGAACCTCGGTCGATTCGAGGACGACGGTAAAGGCCTTGGGGTCGCATTGCTTGGCGATGCGCTGAACCATGAACATCTGCTTGTTGTCGCAGGCGATCATGACGACTTGTTTGTCCAGCTTGGAATAGCTGCCCTGAGCCTTGAGGAAAGTGGCGCCGCGGTCGGTCTGACGCTCGACCTCGAAGGCGATCTCTTCCCCCCTATCGGTGACAATAAGGGCCACTTTGCCGCGGTCGACGCCGTACATGACCTTGTCGATAACCATCGACATGAGATAGGACATCATAATGCCATAGATGATACCGTCAACGTCGCTGAACATCATGCCGCCGATCAGAATGATGGTGCCATCGATGGCGAAGGTGATGTTGCCCAGAGACAGATGGGGACGCAGCGCCTTGACGGCCATGATGACAAAGTCGGAGCCGCCGGTGGAGGAGTTGCGCAGATAGATGATGGCATAGCCCAGCGCCGAAATAACACCCGAGCAGACAGCGGCCAGCAGGCGGTCGCCCATGTAAACGGGGAACAGCGGCGCGATGACATCGATAAAGAACGAGGAGATCAGCATGCTCTTGATGGAGCGGAAAAAGAACTTGCGACCCAACAGCTTATAGCAGAGGATGGCAATGGGGATATTGAGAATGACCGTACCCACACCGATGGGCAGGCCGGTGATTTTATAAATAATGAGGCAGATACCCGAAATGCCGGCCAAAGGCAGGTTGGCATAGAGGGCAAAGTTGTAGATGCCGATGGCGATCAGCAGGCTGCCGACGATATCGTAGGCCAGATCTTTGGCCAAATCCTTGGGATTGAGCTGGGAAAGCAGTTTGTTCATGGGATCACCTCAGTGGTAGTATGGTTTAAAAAAGCCGATCATACACAGGCTGTGCATGATCGGCTTGCGCGTCTTTTGAATTATGCCTTTCGGCCGATAACTTCGCCGATGCGGACACGGGTCTCGGCACCTGCGGCGGAGTTTTCCATAATGTCGCTGTCGATGACAGCAGCATCTTTTTTGAGCAGCAGAACAACGGTGGAGCCGCCGAACTCAAACATTCCCTTTTCCTCTCCGCGTTCAAAACGGGAGATGCCCTTGCGGTTGGCAATGCGGCCGACAAAGGTAGCACCGACTTCGATATAAACCGCCTTACCGAAGTTGTCGGTATGCAGGACGGTCACTTCGCGGGTGTTTTCCTTAAAATAGTCGTGGGTACGCAGGGCGATGGGCTGTACGGTGTAATACTTGCCCTCGATGCGCTTGGAAGGGCCCATCTCACCGCTGTCGAAGAAGCAGTAACGATGGAAATCGTCAACAGACAGACGGAAGACCATGCAGTAACCGCCGGCATATTCTTTTGCCAGAGTTTCGTCCCCTACCAGCGAAGCTGCCGAATAGGTGCCGTACTTGATGCGGAAGGTCAGGTCGTCCTCGATGGGATAGACGGTCAGACGGCTGTCGGCCGGGGAGATCAGTTCTTCAGCAGAAGAACCAAAGCGTCCGGGGCGCTTTTCAGCCAGGATCTGACGGGTGAAGAACTGGTTAAAGCTCTTGTAGTTTTCAGTAGGATATTCGGTCATATCAATGCCGTTGCTCTTGATAAAACCGGGGATGAGGGGGGTGGACAGGCGGGAATCCATAAAGGAGCCGGCCAGGTCGCTGACCCATTTTGCCGAAAGAACGGGCAGGAGCCACGAGAGGCTGCCGCCGTACAGAGCCTTCAGAAAGCCGCCTTCGGCAGGAGGCGGACATGCCTTGCGGTTAGATGCGGCCACTGATCTTAAATACGGCAAACAGGATGCCAAGGCCGGTGAAAGCGATGGCCATATTGCCGATCAGGCTGGGCTTCTTGACCTTGATGGGAGATACAAAGCAAACACCGGTGATGGCCATCATGGTGCCGTAGGTAGGGATCATGGCCTGGGGGAACAGCTCACGGCAGATGAAGAAGGTCAGGCTGAGCAGCAGAGCCGCATTGGTGATGGGCAGACCATCGTAATACTGGCGCTTGCCGCCGTCCTTGGACTGGCGGACTTCTTCCATAACGTTGAAGTAAGCCAGACGGATGAGACCGGCCAGAGCATAGCCGATGAGCAGGACCATCTGCCAGGGCTTCTGCAGGCCGACGGCATAGCCGATGCAGGCAGGCAGAACACCGAAGCTGGTCATATCGGCCAGCGAGTCGATCTGGATACCGAAGCGCTTTTCTTCGTCGGTGCGCTTGCGGGTACGGGCGATGGCGCCGTCAAACATGTCACAGAAACCGCTGAAAATCAGGAAGGTGACGGCAAGGCTGGGGTCTTGCTGGCAGGTCATAATACCGCAGAGGGCAAATGCAAAGCCCAGATAGGTGACGATGACCGTGTAGTTGTAGAAACCTAACATTTTTGAACTCAACTCTCTTTTTGTCAATAAAACGGATGATGCCCGATGAAGTCGGGCAAGTACATAGTTTATTTATTTTAACATGGATTTGGAAAGAATTCAATTACAATCGGGTGACAAACAGGGCTTTAAAAAGATAAAGGCGCTGCATTTGCAGCGCCTTTATCGAAATATTTGATGAAAGTTGCTTTACTCCGGTGCCTTCATCGATTCGACCATGGAGATACTCTTCAGCTTGCCGTTCATAAAGAGGCTGACGCAGAGCGAGAAGAAGAAGGTCATCAGCACCGAGAAAAAGTAGCTTTTTCCAACGATGACACGGCCGAACATGACCATATCGACTTCGGCTTGAACGACAACGAAGGCATGGAGCATCTTACCCAGCACCAGGCCGGTCAGCGCACCGAAGAGGGTAAGAACGGTCGATTCGCGCAGAACATAGGCCGAGACTTCATTTTCAAAGAAGCCCAGAACCTTGAGGGTGGCGATCTCCTTCTGACGTTCGCAGATATTGATATTGGTCAGGTTGTAGAGGACAACGAAGGCCAGCAGACCGGCACAGATGATCAGCATAACAACGATCATGTCGATGCTCTTGAAGGTATCGCTGAAATCTCTTGCAGTATCCTGGGTAAAGGTGACCGCTGTGGCCGAGGGGCAATGCAGGATCTTTTCGGCCAGCACATTGCGGTCGGCCTCTTCCAGACCGCCGCTCTTGCAGATCAGATTGTTATCCACAGGCTGTGCACCAAAAAGTTCGGCATAAAGATCGGGGCCCATATAGAGGTATCCGCGGATGTAGTTTTCGGTAATGCCGACGATCTCCACCAATACCTCTTCATCATCGGCATTGATGACGGTAATGGTATCTCCGGCTTCGGCGCCGATGGTTCGGGAGGCCTTCTCGGTCAGAATGGCCTTGTGGGAATCGAACTCGATGGGATTCTTGCCAACACGGGTATGGAAATCGACAAACTCGGTAAAGCGGTCGGCATCGGAGGGGACAAAGATGGTCAGTTCGGAAACGGGGCCGTCTTCAACGCGGACTTTGCCGCCTTCCATGCGGACGGTCATGTGGTCGCCGGTTTCGGCCATCAGCTTCTGAATGTTGGGATCAAGAGGCGTTTCATCGGTCTCCTTGATGCCGATGGTCAGGTCAAACAGCCAGAGTTTGTTGAACTGGTTGTTGAGGATATCACCGATGGAGTCACGCAGACCAAAACCTGTGACCAGCAGGGCAGTACATCCGGCAACGCCAAAGACCGTCATAAAGAAACGCTTCTTATAACGGAAGAGGTTGCGGACGGTGACCTTATGGTTAAAGCTCAGGCGATTCCAGATGAAGGGAATGTGTTCCAGAAGAACACGTTTACCGGCCTCGGGAGCCTTGGGCAACATGAGAGAAGCTGCCGACTCACGGAGAGATTCGCGGCAGACCCATGCAGTGGCACCCATGGTGCAGGCCAGTACGCCGCCGGTGGCGATCAGTGCATAGTTCCAGTGGAAGGCTGTCTGCAGCGGAGGCAGACGGTACATAATGGCATAGGCATCCCAGATGATGCGGGGCAGGACGGTAAAGCCGATGGACAGACCTACGGCTGCACCGCTGACCGAAGCCACAAATGCATAAACAAGATATTTGGAGGCAATGGCACCCGAGCCATAGCCCAGGGCCTTCATGGTGCCGATCAGACCGCGCTCTTCCTCGACCATACGGGTCATGGTGGTCAGGCAGACCAGGGCGGCGATCATAAAGAAGAAGACGGGAAAGACACGGGCAATGGAGGCGACCTTTTCGGTATTGGCCTCAAAACCCGCAGGGGTCAGCATTTCATCACGACCCAGGATATACCACTTGGGTTCTTCGATGTCCTTGAGCTTGTTTTCGGCATCGAGGATCTTCATTTCGGCATCGTTGAGGGCTTCTTCGGCTTCCAGACGGGCATCGGCCAGTTCGATCTTACCGTCTTCCAGGTCACGTTCGCCCTGGGCAATGTCGGCCTTGGCCTTGGCGATCTCGGTTTCCAGTTCGATCTTGCCATCTTCCAGTTCGCGGAGGCCATCGTAATATTCTTCCCAGCCTTCGTCCAGATCGATGCGTGCCTGTTCGATATCGGCCTTGGCGTCGATCAGCTCCTGTTCACCGTCGGCCAGTTCCTGTGCGGCATCTTCCAGTTCCTTTCGACCTTCTTCCAGGGTCAGCCAGGCATTGAGCAGCTGACGCTTGGCTTTTTTCAGCGCTTCGCCGCCCTCTTCCAGAGAGGCCCAGCCATTGGACAGCTGCTGTTTGCCGCTTTCCAGTTCGGCACGACCGGCAGTGATCTGCTGCTGACCGGCAACAAGCTGGTCAAAACCGGGAATGTAGGCGCCCATACCGGAGGCCTGCATATCCTGAATAAAGTCCTGTGCCGAGGAATATCCGCTGCCTGCAACAGAGGCATCCAGCTGTGCCTGGCCGGCGTTGAGCTGCGCTTCGCTTTCGGCAATGGTGTTTTCGGCATCGCGCAGATCCTGCTGACCTTCTTTCAGCTGTGCAAGGCCGTCTTCATATTCGGCCAGACCATCCTGATATTCTAGAAGACCGTCTTCCCATTTGGCGAGGCCGTCGGCATATTCCAGCTTGCCTTCTTCCAGGTCGATGAGGCCCTGTTCATAATCGGCAATACCGTCGGCCAGTTCCTGTTCGCCGTCGGTCAGCTCGATAAAGGCATCGGCCAGTTCCTGTTCGCCGTCGGCGATCTCCTGACGGGCTTCGGCTTCCTTTTCGGCCAGCGTCTGCTTGCCGTCGGCAATATCGATCTCCGCCTGGGCGATCTTATCTTCCGCCTTGGCAAATTCCTCTTCTGCCTTGGCTTCTTCTTCATAGAAGGTTTCCCAGGCATCGTCGATCTTTTCGCGGGCTTCGCCCAGGACTTTGTCGTGGCGGTGATGTTTCTGGGTTTCGGCCAGATCTTCAACGGCATCCAGTACGGGATCGACCACCAGGTCATAGCTGTCGCTGAGAGAAATCAGACCGCCGGCGCCCGAGATGGTGGCCATCAGCTCGGTATAATAATCTGTATCAAAGAAATTGCGGTCAACATAGATGACCTCATCGATGGCGCCGCTGCCGACGGTGGTCTGCTCACGTGCCATGGACATATAATAAGGATTGTCGACCAGGCCAACGACGGTCAGCTGACGGCCGAGGAAACTGTCGGCGGTATCTTCGTCGTTCTGAACCGAGAAGGTCAGCGTATCGCCGATATGGACATCTTTAATGGCCGAAATGGTGCTTTCAGCCAAACATTCATTCGGGTTTTCGGGCAGGCGGCCTGCCGAAAGGGTCAGACGATTGATCTCGCACGACAGAGGATCGTCCAGGTCGATGGCATAGGCCTTGAGCGCTCGCGTGATGCCATCCTGATTTTCAAAAAGGATATCGGCCGTTTTGAAAGGAACGACCGTTTCGATGCCCTCTATCCCCTCCAGCGCTTCCACATCGCTGTCATCGAGACCGATGTTGGACAGCAGGCGCAGATGGGCCAGACTGCCATCGTCAAAATAAGCGCTGCCGGTGGTGGCCATGTTGGGGGTTGCCGACAGCAGACCGGCCAGAAAGCCAACGCCCAATGCTGAGATCAGAAAGAGGGCGATGAAGCGGCCGACCGAGCCGGTGATGGCTCGGAAGATCATTTTCAAGGTCGATTTGTTCACACTACCACTCGATCCTTTCAACAGGGATGGGATTGGGATTGACCGTCATGGAGGTAACGGTACCGTTCTTAACGGTGATGACACGGTCGGCCATGGCGGTGATGGCCTGGTTGTGGGTGATGACGATGACCGTCTTGCCCATCTTGCGGCAGGTTTCCTGCAGCAGAGCCAGGATGGTCTTACCGGTATTGTAGTCCAATGCACCTGTGGGCTCGTCGCAGAGCAGGATCTTGGGATTTTTGGCGATGGCGCGGGCGATGGATACACGCTGCTGTTCGCCGCCCGAAAGCTGTCCGGGGAAGTTGCGCAGGCGCTCACCCAGGCCGACCAGGCGCAGGGTCTCGGCAGCATCGAGGGGATCGCGGCAGATGGCACCGGCCAGCTCGACATTTTCCAGTGCGGTCAGATTCTGTACCAGATTATAGAACTGGAAAACAAAGCCGACATCATGGCGGCGGTACTCGGTCAGGGCCTTTTTGTCCAGAGCCGAAACTTCGCGCCCATCCAGCAGGACCTTGCCGCCGTCGCAGTTGTCCATACCGCCCAGGATATTCAGAATGGTGGTCTTGCCTGCACCCGAAGGGCCGACGATGATGCAGAACTCACCCTTTTCGATCTCGAAAGAAACATCACGGGCAGCGAAGATCTCCTGCTCGCCCATCTGATATTTTTTAATGAC
>JAFYOK010000074.1 GCA_017560175.1 Clostridia bacterium
ACCGCCTGTGCGTACGGGAACATTGAATGCACGGAGGGCCTCGCCGCCTTCGGGAGAGATCTCATAGAAAGCTGTGACGTTCTCACCCTTTTCCAGAGCCTTCTTGACCTTGGGGCATCTGGGAGCTGCGAACAGCAGGGTGTTGTTGTCGGTCCAGCAGTAACCCTTAGCGTCGCCGCCGTTGGTCAGCTGACGAACCTTACCGGTCTCGGTCTCCAGCAGGTGGAGGTTGCCCTTATAGCCGTTGGCTGTCTTATCGGCATGGTTAACAACGAAAGCAACATACTTGCCATCGGGAGAGAAGCCGGGGTTGCTTACGAACTTAAACTGCAAAAAGCTATCTACTGCAATCTTTTTCATAATAGGAATCTCCTTATTTAAAATAAATATTTTGCCACCTCCAATTTTCGCCGATATTGTACATTTTGTCAATATCAAACTTCAAATTTAAAGCGACAACATGCAGAAATAAAATGAACTATACTATTTTTCTGTGCTTATTCCCCATATAACAGGGGCTGCAGCAGATCCAACAGGGCTGAAACTGCCGGTGGTGCCCCCTTACGCAGGGTGAAAATACCCACACTTCTGGCGGGCAGCGGCTCGGTCTCCACCTGTACAACGCCGCCGTTTTTCAGCATGGAACGGGAAAATTCCTCCACAACACAGGCGATTCCAAGGTTTGCCGCTGCAAAATCCAGCAGAAGGTCATGAGATCCCAGCTCAAACTCGGCATGGAGCACAACGCCATGCTCAGCCATGCAATGGTCGAGGAAACGGCGTGAACTGGACTTTCCCTCCAGCAGGATGAGGGGATGCTCGTTGAGACGGTCGAAGGGAACGGGGCCGCTGAGTTTTTGTGCATAATGACGTCCTGCCACAAAACAGTCGTGAATAGGGATCTCGCCCACCAGATGTACACCGGTCTGATCGATGGGCATATTGGCCAGGGCCAGGTCAACGCGTCCGGCACGCAGCAGATCGATGGCTTCGCGGCTGATGCCGTTGTGGATGCGCAGGACGACTTTGGGATAGAGGCGGTTGAACTGCTCCAGTGCCGGCAGCAGCAGATGACGGGAAATGGTATCGCCGACACCGATGCGCAGTTCGCCACCTTCCAGCGCGCGGACACGGGCCAGCTGGCTCTGTCCCTGTTCCAGCAGATTGAGGGCACTGCCCACATAGGTCAGCAGCATTTCACCTTCCTGGGTCAGTTCAACACCGCGCTTACCGCGGATGAACAGTTCAACCCCCAGGCTGTTTTCCAGGCTGCGTACCGCCTGGCTGACGGCGCTCTGGGTGAGGAACAACTCCTCTGCACCTGCCGTAAAGCTGCCGCTCATGGCCACCTTATAGAATATTCGGTATTGCTCCAGTTTAACGTCCATCTTCTTCTCCATTAGTCTGATTTATAGTTTCCATTAAAAAGATTAACTTTACTAATATCTATACCTGTAGTATACTGTGCAGGCAGAAAAAAATCAAACGGTTTTGCCAAAACCAAAACCATACTCTCCTTCAATAAATAAATATTGCGGAAAAGGTGTCTTTTACGGGAAAGACACCTTTTTTGTTTATACTGAGCGCGAAAACGCTATGCTGCAGAAGGCTTCCCCTTGCTTTTTCTCCCTTCATTCGATAGGATAGAAGTATCTCTTTTAAGAAAGGATATTCCCATGCTCGAAACGGTATTCCTGGGCGCTATGTCCGCCTGTTCTTCTCTGCTCCAATCGGTGACCGGTTTTGGCTTCGCCATCGTTATGATGGCCATTATGCCTCTGTTCCTGTCCATGGAGCATGCACTTGCCATTTCCACCATCCTGTCGGCCATCCTTAACGCCGTCATCCTCCGCCGCTGCTGGAGAGATATCAATCTCAAGCAGCTGTGGCTGCCGGTCTGCTTCTGCCTGTGCGGCTCGACCTTTGGCACCTTCCTCATGGCCACCAGCCCCTCTCCCATCTATAAGCGCCTGTTGGGTGTCTTCCTGATCCTGCTGGCCATCTGGCTCTATTTCTTCAGCGACCGTGTCCGCATCAAGCCCAGCCTGACCAGTGCCGGTATTGCCGGACTTGTATCGGGTCTGTGCGGCGGTCTGTTCTCGGTCAACGGCCCTCCCATGGTTCTCTATTTCATCTCGGTACTGGAAGATAAGAAGGAATACCTGGCCACCATCCAGTGTTACTTCCTCATCAACAACATCTACCTGCTGACCATCCGTGCCATCGGCGGCCTGCTGCCGTCGGGCATTGCCATCTCAGCCCTGTGGGGTCTGGGCGGCCTTCTGATCGGCAGCTTCCTGGGCGGTAAAGTCTTCGATAAGCTGGACGGCAGCCGTCTCAAAAGCTTTGTCTACATCTTCATGGCCCTTTCGGGTGCCTGGATCGCATTTAATGGTTAAACAAAAAGCGTGCTGCAAATGCAGCACGCTTTCTTTATTTTACAGGATCTCCAGCAGTTCTTCAGGTGTGGGAATATCGGCCACCGCTTCGGCATACTTGCAGTACGACAATGTGCCGTCGGCCTCGATGACCCATACAGCAGGCAGCTGCATCTCATCGCCCTCGTAGGCACCGTGGACAAAACCGCAGGCAGCTGCCGCTGCGCCCTTGACCTTCAGGCGAGCCATGTGGTCTTCATTGCCGCCCAGTTCGGCCTTATCGGCAGCGCAGGGGATCTCAAACTGCTTGTAGATGGCCATATCGGGATCGCAGACGATATCAAAGGGGATATTGGCATCCTTCAGCTCTTCACGAACGATGGCAGGATCACTCTGCATAACGACAAAGACCTGTGCACCTTTGGCCTTGAACTGCTCATGCAGCTGTGCCAGGACATGGACATCATAACGGCAGATGGTGCAGCCGATATAACGGATGACCCAAAAAACGGTCTTCTTACCCAGAACATCCTTCTCAACGCTCTTAGTCACATCATACGCATTCTTGAACTCAAAATTGGGCAGTTTGTCGCCCACATGCAGCTTTGCCATGACAGTTGCTCCTTTCGGCAGAAACGGATATATTTATAATTTCACTATACCACACCTATTCAAACAAGGTCAAGGCAGGTATTTTTACAAAAACAGCACCACCGAATGGGTGGTGCTGTAATTTTTTATTCCACTGCAGCCAGTTCGCTGTAGTATTTGTTGGCATACTCGGTGAGCAAGCCGCGATAATCTTCCTGGTCGGGCTTCTTAATGGCACGGAGGTAATCGTGGGAATGCAGGCTTGTATCGGCCGATTCCAGAACTGCAACCGCGATATTGGAGCAATGGTCGGTAATACGCTCCATATTGTTAAGGAAGTCGTTATAGATAAAGCCCAGTTCCAATGTACATTCACCGACCTGTACGCGCTGGATATGACGAGCCTTGAGTTCCTTGGTCAGCATATCAACGATCTCTTCCAGTGGCTCGACCATCCTGGCGGTATTCAGATCACCATCGCGCATGGTTTCATGGGTCAGCTGAACGGTCTCGATCATTGCACGGATGCAGATCTGCAGCTCTCTCTTTGCCTTATCCGAAAAACCGATCTCCTTATCGGCCAACTCCTTGATCAGATCGGCCATATTGACGGCATGGTCGGAAATACGCTCGATGTTATTGAGACAGTTGAGGTAACGCGCTGCGGTCTGTGTCTCAGCTTCTGAAAGCTCTTTTGCATTGAGGCGGACCAGATATGCACCCAGCATATCTTCGTAACGGTCGACCTTATCCTCTCGTGCCATAATCTTGTCATACTTTTCCTGCTTAAAGGCCTCCAGCAGTTCGACAGACTTGGTGAGGTTCTTGAAGGCAGCCTCGGCCATGCGTTCCATGGTCTTGCCGCTCTGTTCCAGAGCCAGCGCAGGGTAGTTCAGGAAACGCTCGTCCAGCAGATTCTCTTCGATTTCCTCTTCCTCTTCGCCGCTTCTGTCCTTGATGGTGGCCAGCGCCAGCTTTTCCAGAACACCTGCAAAAGGCATAAGGATCAGAGTGGCTGCGATTTTAAAGGCGGTATTGACGATGGCGATGCCCATACTGGTGGCAGTCAGGGACATGAAACCGAAGTTCATAAAGGTATGTACGATATAGAACGGGATAGCCAGAACGACAAAACCCATCAGGTTGAAGTACAGGTAAACAAAGGCTGTGCGCTTGCCGTTTATATTGGCGCCGACAGCCGACAGCAGAACGGGAACACAGGCACCGATACACATACCGATGACCATGGGAATGGCAACATCGTAGCCGATGACGCCGGTGATCGACAGCGCCTGCAGGATACCGATGGAGGCTGAGCAGCTCTGGATGATGGCAGTAACGATAATACCAACCAACAGCGAAATGATAGGATTGGATACGGCAGAAATGAAGCTGAGGAAAGCGGGGCTCTGCTTCAGCGGTGCCATGGCACCGCTCATCGACTGCATACCGCTCATCAGAATGGAGAAGGCCAGCATAATCATACCGATATTTCTTCGGATAGGCTTGCGGCAGAAGAAATAAAGAATGATGCCGATAAAAGAAATGAGGGCAAAAATGGTCGCCGACGAAAGTCCGCCGCCCTCCACATCGGCCAGAACCAGGATCCAACCGGTGGCCGTGGTACCGATATTGGCACCCATGATGATGCCGATGGCATTGGCCAGCTTCATGATACCCGAGTTAACAAAACCAACGACCATGACTGTGGTGGCCGAGGAAGACTGAATGACCGCCGTGACCAACGAGCCCAGCAGAACACCTTTCCATGTGGTAGAAGTCAGCTTGGCCAGGATCATCTCCAGCTTACTGCCTGCGACGCGCTTGAGACCATCGCCCAGCAGAGTCATACCGAAGAGGAAGAAGCCAAGACCGCCCAATAGTGCAATTACATTTGCAATCGTCATGTTTGAACCAACCTTTCGGAAATATTACCCTTTACAAAGCAGATATCTTCAATTTACCTTACAGAAGTTCCTTTTTATTATCATACCACATTCTCTCCAAAATGTCTTTACCTATTCTTCTCGTTATTCTTACACAGATTTTACACAGTATTTTTGTACAAAACGAAAACCCACCTCTTACGAGATGGGTTTTCTATAACTCTACTCTATATAACTACTCTACTACTTTCCATTTCTATTCTCCTTCGCTGTATTGATGGAGGAAATGAGCATTCTTCGTATTGATCCGCAATCATGTAAAATATTTTTTGAGATATCTTCGGAAATCAATCCTGCTTTCTGAGCAATCTCGATCCAATATTCAGTTTCATAGCATTCCTTCAGAGCAATCTGCAACTTCGCAATAAAGTCAGCTCGACTATGTGCATATTTGGCTTCACGGATATTTGCGCCAATACTTGTTCCGCTTCGTTCCAGCTGATTCGTTAAGGCATAATGACCTTTGATGCCATCGGTCAGTTTTAATATCTGTATTGCAAACTCTGTTGAAATATCAGCAAGTTTATTTTCGGCCACTGTAATCACCTCTTTGCTGTAATTATATCACAGATAGCTTCGCTTTCAATGAAATCGCACCGTGTGCGATGAAATCCGAGCGTTGCTCGGATGAAATCTGCTTTGCAGATGAAATCAAATCCGTCCCACGCCCGACGAAGTCGGATTTCATCATGAAATGATTTCATCTCACAACAGTGAGATTTATCCCGTCCACAAGGACGGATTTAGTTGAAAAGACCCCAGTTTGTCATAGACAAACTGGGGTCTTTTCATGGCGCGCCCGACTGGATTCGAACCAGCGTATGC
>JAFYOK010000005.1 GCA_017560175.1 Clostridia bacterium
AGACCGAAATACCGCCGTGCTGCTTGGCAACGTTATTGATGAGCTCCATGATCAGAACCGTCTTGCCGACGCCTGCGCCGCCGAACAGACCGATCTTACCGCCCTTTGCATAGGGGCAGATCAGGTCGACGACCTTGATGCCGGTCTCGAGGATCTCTGTGGTGGATTCCTGCTCCTCATAAGAGGGAGCGGGACGGTGGATGGGCCAGTATTCTTCGGCCTGGGGTGCAGGCTGATTGTCAACGGGTTCACCCAGAAGATTAAAGATACGGCCCAGTGTGCCGGGACCGACGGGAACGCTGATGGAAGCGCCGGTATCGACCGCCTTAGCGCCGCGGACCAGACCGTCGGTGCTGCTCATGGCGATGCAGCGGACCAGATTGTCGCCGACGTGCTGTGCGACCTCAACGGTCAGTTTATGTTCGCCCAATTCAATTTCAATGGCGTTCAGCAGTGCAGGCAGCTCACCATCCTCAAAGCGAATATCGAGGACAGGGCCAATGACCTGTACAACTGTACCAACATGCTTTTCCTGCATGGGCTTTCCTCCTTACTGTGCTTCGGCGCCGGCGACGATCTCGGTCAGTTCCTGAGTGATCGCACCCTGGCGTGCACGGTTGTATTTTAGGCTGAGGTCTTCGATCATCTCGCCGGCATTCTTGCTGGCGGCATCCATGGCGTTGCGGCGGGCAGCCAGCTCGCTGGCCAGGCTCTCGCATACGCCGCCGTAGACCATACCTGTGACAAATCCGGGAATCAGATTGTCGAACAGAACGGCGGGAGACGGTTCATAGATGGTCAGAGGCTGACGCTCGGACTTCTGCTCCAGCTGGCTGGGCTCAACGGGGAGCACGGTCAGACGAACAGGGGCCTGGGACAGCATCGAAACAAAGCTGGTATAGATCAGCTCGACTCTGTCGAAGCTGCCTGCCAGATACTCGCGGCAGATCAGCTCGGCAATGGCGGCGGCATGGTCGCCGGTGATGTCCTCGACCTGCATGAACTCTTCGGTGAGGATCTCGGCTTCCTTCTTCTTAAAATGCTCGACGGCCTTTTTGCCGACGGGCAGGAAGCAGCCTGCCGAAAAATCGGGGCAGGCAGCTGCCGTCATCTTGAAAATATTACTGTTGTAACCGCCGGCCAGACCTCTGTCGCCGGCGATGACGATATAACAAGTCTTTTTAACTTCACGCTTCTGCATGAAGGGGGATTCGGCATCGCTTCCGGCTGCGGCAGCGATGTCGCAAAGGGACTTATAAAGCAAGTCGAAGTAAGGGCGGCTGTTCTCGGCCCTTTCCTTGGCTCTGCGCAGCTTCGAAGAGGCAACCAGCTCCATAGCTTTGGTGATCTGCATGGTGCTTTGTACACTTTTGATGCGCAGCTTGATATCCTTCATGGATGCTCCTGCCATATCTTCTTCTCACCTGCCCTTTATTTATTGCCTGCAAGGAAGATTGCAGTAAAGTCGGTCAGAGCCTTCTCCAGCTTGGCAGCTGTTTCGGCGCTCAGATCCTTGGTTTCGCGGATGGCATCGAGAACTTCGGCGCCGCTGGCACGCATGTAATCATACAGCTCAGCTTCGTAGCGCTTGACCTGGTCGACGGGAACATCGGTCAGGAAGTTCTTGGTGGCGGCGTAGATGATGCAGACCTGCAGCTCAACATCAACAGGAGAATTGCGGTCCTGCTTGAGGATCTCTACGATACGTTCGCCCTGGGCCAGACGTGCCTTTGTATCGGCATCCAGGTCGGAACCGAACTGAGCGAAGGACTGCAGCTCTCTGTACTGAGAGTAGATCAGCTTCAGCGAGCCGGCGACCTTCTTCATGGCCTTGATCTGGGCCGAACCGCCGACGCGGGAGACCGAGATACCGGGGTTGACGGCAGGCATGACGCCCGAATGGAAAAGTTCGCTTTCCAGATAGATCTGGCCGTCGGTGATGGAAATAACGTTGGTGGGAATGTAGGCCGAAACGTCGCCTGCCTGTGTTTCGATGATGGGCAGAGCGGTGATCGAACCGCCGCCGTATTCGGGTGCCAGACGGGCTGCGCGCTCCAACAGACGGCTGTGCAGATAGAAGACGTCGCCGGGATAAGCCTCACGTCCGGGAGGACGGCGGATCAGCAGGGACAGGGCGCGGTAAGCGACCGCATGCTTGGACAGGTCATCATAAATGATGAGGACGTCCTTGCCCTGTGCCATGAAGTATTCTGCCATAGCGCAGCCCGAGTAGGGAGCGATATACTGCAGAGGTGCCATCTCAGAAGCCGAAGCCGAAACAACGGTGGTGTATTCCATAGCGCCTGCCTTGTCGAGGGTCTCGACCAGCTGTGCAACTGTGGAGTTCTTCTGACCGATGGCAACGTAAATGCAAAGGCAATCCTTGCCCTTCTGGTTGATGATGGTATCGGTGGCGATGACGGTCTTACCGGTCTGACGGTCACCGATAATCAGCTCGCGCTGGCCGCGGCCGATGGGAATCATGGAGTCGATGGCCTTGATACCGGTCTGGAGGGGAACGCTTACGCTCTTACGCTCGATGATACCGGGAGCCTGGGACTCGATGGGACGTGTTTCCTTGGTTTCGATGGGACCCTTGCCGTCGATGGGCTGGCCCAGTGCGTTGACGACGCGGCCGATCATGCCTTCGCCGACCGGAACGCTGATAACGCGGCCGGTGCGCTTGACGATATCGCCTTCCTTAATGCCGGCGTCGGTACCCAGCATAACGATGGAGACGACCTTTTCTTCCAGGTTCAGCGCCATGCCGAACTCGCCGTTGGAGAACTCAACCAGCTCGTTGGCCATGCAGTTGTCGAGGCCGTGCGCCTTGGCAATACCGTCGCCGACCAGGATAATGGTACCGGTCTCGCTCTGTTCGATGGCGTTTTTATAATTCTTGATCTGTGCTTTGATAATACTGCTGATTTCATCAGGACGCAGTTGCATTATCTCACCTGCTTTCTCTCTATGCCGTCCGAAATGCGTACGGTGCGGCACAGGGGTATTTAAAAAAGGGATTTGGTTTGTAGAAAACCAAAGTCAGTTTCTGAAACTTAGGCTTTTGCGCCAAAGAGCGCGCTGCGGATGCCGTCGAGACGGGAACGGACGCTGCCGTCCAGGCGTTCGCCGTCCATTTCCAGACGGACGCCGCCGATCATCGAGCGGTCGATCTTACACTGCAGCTCCACCGTCTTGCCCAGGGTCTTCTCCAGCTTTTCACAAAGTCTGGTGCGAAGGGCGTCATCCATTTCGATGACGGTATAGGCAGTAACGGTAACGATATCATGGGCTTTGTTATAGAGCTTCTGGTATTCTTCACGGCAGGAGAAGATCTCTTCAAAAGTGCCGTTTTCCACCAGGATGGAGAGGAAGTTCAGAATATATTCGTGGAACTTTCCATCCAGACCCTCGTGGAGGATCTCCAGACGCTTGGACTTCTTCAGGGTCGGGGTCATCATCAGTCGCACATAGTCGGGATCATCCCGAAGTGCGCCGCAGAGCAGCGACAGCTGTGCCCCGATGGGCTCATCCAGACCCTCTTCACGGGCCAGCTGGAAGAGCGCGCCGCCGTAGGCCTTGCCGATCTCTGTCATGCGTTGTCACCTACCGCTGCAATAAAGTCCTCGATCAAAGCCTTGTGGTCCTCAGGACGGATCTCCTTTTCAACGACCTTCTCGGCGATCTCCAGAGCCATCTGGGAAATGTCGTTCTTGATCTCGTTCATTGCCTTTACGCGTTCACGGGCAATGTCATCATCGGCCTTCTTGAGCAGGGCCTGTGCCTGCTTCTGGGCTTCATGGACGATCTCTTCACCCTGCTTGCCTGCACGCTCGGTGGCGGTGCGGACGATGCGGGAAGCCTCTTCGTTGGCGGCCAGCAGCTTTTCCGAATATTCGGCCTTATCCTGCTCGGCACATGCCTTGGCTTCTTCGGCGGCTGTATACAGCTCGCCTACCTCGCTCTGGCGCTGGGCGATGATATTCTGTACGGGCTCAAAAAGAAATTTCTTGAACAGGAGCATCTGGAGCAGCAGATTGATGATCTGCGCGATAAATGTCCAGCCATTGAATGATACAAGTGCTTGATACATTGTCAATTACTCCTTCTGTGTATGTCTTTTAGGGATCTGAAAAGTTTCTTTCAGATTAGAGCATACCCAGGAACATGCCGGGTGCGACGAAGATGAGCAGCAGGCCTGTAACGAAACCGTAAATACCGGTTGTCTCGGCGCAGGCGATACCGAGCAGCATGCTCGATGTGATCTCACCCTTCATCTCGGGCTGACGTGCGATGGCTTCCAGGGCCTTACCGGCGGCATAACCTTCACCGATACCGGGGCCAATACCTGCGATCAGGGCCAGACCGGCGCCGATTGCGCAACCCATCAGAACGATAGCTCTTTCCATCATGATTGATTTCCTCCTAAATGTTTATCTGTTTTGTTTTAACTTACTTGAAAATGAATTTCCCTTACTCTGTTGCGGTCGAAATGTACATCATACTCAGCATACAGAAGATGAATGCCTGCATAAAGCTGCCGAACCAGTCAAAGTAGAGGGATAGGACACCGGGTACACCGACCGTCAGGAAGGGTACACCGGCCATCAGCTCACCCAGGAATCCGGGCAGCCATCCGAACAGTGCCTGATTGGCAACTGTCAGCGCGCCGTAGACCAGAGTGGTGATAACGCCGCCCGATACGATGTTACCGAAGTGACGGAAAGCCATCGAAACGGGAGTAAAGACTTCACCCAGAACATTGAAAGGCGCCATCAGGAAGATGGGATCACAGAAGCCCTTCAGATAACCGCCGAGGCCGTTGGTTCTGAGTTTGAAGTAGGTGATCTGGACGAATACAACAACAGCCCAGGCCATTGTTGTCGAGATATCGCCGGTAGGTGCCCAAAGGCCCAGCAGCGACGACAGGCTCGAGAAGATCGAAAGTCCGAAGATAGCGGAAATGAAGGGCACATAGTGCATCCATTTCTCGCCCATGTTTTCGTGGACCAAACTTTCGGCCATCATAACGATCTTTTCTGCAACTGCCTGCTTCTTGCTGATGTTCCGCACTTTAAGATCGCGGGTCAGCCAGATACACAAGCCGGTCAGAATGATCATAACAGCCCAGGTATTGACCAGCGTTTCGGAGATCCTGATTCCGCCCAGTACCGGGATGGTGAACAATATTTTCGCACCGGTTACCGATACATCCACTAACCATTTCCTCCTTTCTTACGAAGATCGGGTCTGAACAAAGGCATGACCAGAATGGTCAGTCTGGGGAAAAAGAGGCTGACAGCGGCCATCATCCAGTTGACACCGGGGATGATGACGGCCAGAACGGTGGTAAAGATAATCAGCATCATACGGAACTGGTAAGATGCCTGCATCCGCCGTTTGGCGCTCATCTGATCGGTTTCATTTGCCACCTTCTGAACGGCAATGCCCATCAGCACAAAATTTAAAATTGCAACGGTGCCTCCCCAGAGGCCGCCGATGAAAACTGAAGAATCATACGTATATACGATCGCCCAGACGATCTGTACGAGCGCACTGAGCAGTATCGTACCGGCTGCAATATAGCCGGCTTCTTTCTTTACGACATCGCTCATCAATCACCCTTCCTTTCTTCCTCGTCGGTATACAGGTTCTTGCTGCTTCGGATGACCATCGACCGTGCAAAGGTCATAAAACAGGACATTCCCGAAACCATGCCGAACAATACACCGACCAGCACTACCCAACTGCCCAGCTCCAGGCGTTTCTGAAGCCATAGGGCACCCATGGTGCAGATGATGGGGGGAAATGCAATGGAGAATCCAAGCTGGGTCAGATGGCCGATATTCTGTATAACCGCCCGCCGCGAAGCCTTGGACATTCCCTTCACCTTTCCTTTCCTGTTAGTTACAGATTTTAACATCTTATCGTCAAAATCCATAAAGAACCTATCTCATATTCTACTCGATTTTCACACATTTGTCACTATCTATTTTATAAATTCTTCCGTTTCTTTTTCTGTATTCTTCGATAATTTCTCTTATCAAGAAAACTTGTATATGCGATATCTTCTCACACGAGATTTTTGCACAGTTTTCTGCGCGCTTTATTTTAAAGCATATCTTTATACTGTTTTTACACCTTTTGTGCAATTAAACAAAAAAGAAGCCCTGCCGCATACGCAGCAGGGCTTCTGCAGGGATTTTTAAAGGATCCCGTTTGTTTTTACTTCAGGTTGAACCAAGCGTTCAGGCCGGGGTACTCAGCAACTTCGTCCAGTTCTTCCTCGATGCGGAGCAGCTGGTTGTACTTAGCAACGCGGTCTGTACGGCTGGGAGCACCGGTCTTGATCTGGCCGGCGTTCAGAGCGACGGACAGGTCAGCGATTGTGGTGTCTTCTGTCTCGCCGCTGCGGTGAGAGATAACAGCTGTGTAGCCGGCGCGGTTAGCCATCTTGATAGCGTTCAGAGTCTCGGTCAGTGTGCCGATCTGGTTGACCTTGATCAGGATGGAGTTAGCAACACCCAGCTCGATGCCCTTTGCCAGGCGCTCGGTGTTTGTAACGAACAGGTCGTCGCCAACCAGCTGGATCTTCTTGCCCAGAGCATCGGTCAGCATCTTCCAGCCTTCCCAGTCTTCCTCAGCCATACCGTCTTCCAGGGAGATGATGGGGTACTTCTCAGCGAAGTTCTTCCACATCTTGACCAGCTGCTGACGTGTCATCTTCTTGCCGCTCTTGGGCTGGATGTAGCACTGCTCTTCTTCGTTCCACCACTCGGAGGAAGCAGCGTCGATGGCGATCTTGAAGTCCTCGCCGGGCTTGTAGCCGGCCTTCTCGATAGCTTCAACGATAACCTTCAGAGCGTCCTCATCCTTCTTCAGGTTGGGAGCGTAGCCACCCTCGTCGCCGACACCGGCAGCGGGTGTGCCGTTAGCCTTCAGAACACCCTTCAGTGTGTGGAAGACTTCTGCGCACATACGCAGAGCTTCTCTGAAGGAGGGAGCGCCAACGGGCATGACCATGAACTCCTGGATCTCAACGTTGTTTGTAGCGTGAGCGCCGCCGTTGAGGATGTTCATCATGGGAACGGGCAGTGTGCAAGCGTTGACACCGCCAACATAGTTGTACAGAGTTGTGCCCAGAGCTTCGCAAGCTGCTCTTGCAACAGCCATGGATGCACCCAGAATAGCGTTAGCGCCCAGGCGCTCCTTGTTGGGTGTGCCGTCCAGCTCGATCATAGCCTTATCGATGGAAATCTGATCGAGAGCGTTCATGCCGATCAGCAGGTCGCAGATCTCTGTGTTAACAGCGTCAACGGCCTTCAGAACGCCCTTGCCCAGGTAACGGCCCTTATCGCCGTCACGCAGCTCGCAAGCCTCGAAGATACCTGTGGAAGCGCCCGAAGGAACAGCTGCGCGGCCGCAGTAGGTCTGCATGCCGTCATCAACGTAAACTTCGACTTCAACTGTGGGGTTGCCGCGGCTGTCCATGATCTCACGACCAAGAACGTCTACGATCTCAACATACTTTTTCATGTTCGTATTTCTCCTTGATATTTTATAAAGATAAAGATACTAAGATCTTAAAAACAGATTGGATTATTTGTCCAGCAGGCTGACACCGGTGATCTCAGCAGGCTGTGCCAGGCCGAGCAGTTCCAGCATGGTGGGTGCCAGGTCACACAGCTTACCATCGTGCAGCTTCTTGTCGCTGCCAACCAGGATAACGGGGACCAGAGCAGTTGTGTGTGCGGTGAAGGGCTTGCCCTCTTCATCGACCATCTTGTCGGCATTGCCGTGGTCGGCGGTGATCAGCGCCATGCCGCCCATCTTCTCGATGGATTCGACCAGACGGCCGACACAAGTGTCGACGGTCTCGACCGACTTGACAGCAGCTTCAAAAACACCGGTATGGCCGACCATATCGCAGTTAGCCAGGTTGAGGATGATAACGTCATACTTGCCGCTCTCGATGGCCTCGCAGCACTTATCGGTGACTTCGACGGCGCTCATCTCGGGCTGCAGGTCATAAGTTGCAACCTTGGGGGAAGCGACCAGGATACGATCTTCGCCCTCGAAAGAACGCTCTTCGCCGCCGTTAAAGAAGAAGGTGACGTGGGCGTACTTCTCGGTTTCTGCGATACGCAGCTGGGTCAGACCCTGAGCTGCGATGTACTCGCCGAGGATGTTGGTCAGTACCTGGGGCTTGAATGCGATGTGGACATTGGGCATGGATGCATCATACTGTGTAAAGCAGACATAGTAAGGCAGGACCATACCGCCTTCACGCTCGAAACCTGCAAAGTCGGGATCAACCAGTGTACGGGTGATCTCTCTTGCGCGGTCGGGGCGGAAGTTGTAGAAAACAACGCTGTCACGATGCTCGATCTTGGCATCCTCGACGCAGACAACAGGCTTGACGAACTCATCGGTGACGCCTTCGGCATAGGAAGCCTCGACGGCAGCGATGGGATCGGCATTCTTGATGCCCTCGCCCTTGACCAGCGCGTTATAAGCCAGCTCGACGCGGTCCCAGCGATTGTCACGATCCATGGCGTAGAAACGGCCCATGACTGTGGCGATCTTGCAGGACTTGCCCTCGATGTGGGCGGTCAGCTGACGGACGAAGTCGGCACCCGACATGGGAGGTACGTCGCGGCCGTCCAGGAAGCAATGAACATAGCTCTGGACACCGGCTGCCTCGCACATATCGATGAGCGCGAACAGGTGGGTAATATGGCTGTGAACGCCGCCGCTGGACAGCAGGCCGTAGAGATGTACGCGACCGCCGTTTGCCTTGGCATTCTCGATGGCAGCGACCAGCTCGCTGTTCTGCTGGAAATCGCCGTCCATGATCGACTTGGTGATACGAGTCAGTTCCTGATAGACAACACGGCCTGCGCCGATGTTGGTATGACCGACCTCGCTGTTGCCCATCTGGCCCTCAGGCAGACCAACGGCCATACCCGAGCATTCCAGCTTGGCATTGGGGCAAGCTGCCAGCAGCTTGTCCATATTGGGTGTGGCAGCCGCATGGATAGCGTCACCGCAGCCCTGATCGCCGCAGCCGTAGCCGTCGAGGATCATTAAAACAAGAGGCTTCTTGTTCATAGGTAGATTAGTTTCCTTTCAGTTCCTGCTGGGCAGCTTCAATGATACCCGAAAGCTTCTCGACTTCGAGAGACGCGCCGCCGATCAGGCCGCCGTCAACGTCGGGCATGGCAAACAGGCTGTCGGCATTCTTCTCGCTGAGAGAACCGCCGTAGAGGATGGATACACCGCGTGCGGCTCTGGCACCATAGATGGCACGCAGGGTCTCACGGATGGCGCTGCCGACCTCATTGGCCTGCTCGGCTGTGGCCACCTTACCGGTGCCGATGGCCCAGATGGGCTCATAGGCAATGACCACCTTGCGCAGCTGCTGTGCAGTAATATCTTTGAGAGCGATCTTGAGCTGCATGCGGATATGATCCAGTGCAGCATTATTTTCGCGGATCTCGAGGCTCTCACCGAGACACACGATGGGGCGCAGGCCGGCTTCCAGAGCTGCCTTTACCTTTTTATTAACGTCACCATCGGTTTCACCGAAATACTGGCGGCGTTCGGAATGACCGATGATGACGTACTTGACGCCCAGATCGGCCAGCATGGCGCAGGAGACCTCGCCGGTATAAGCGCCCTTATCTGCAAAGTGGCAGTTCTGTGCGCCGATGGCGATGCGGGTGCCGCGTGCCGCCTTGACCGCTGTTGTCAGGTGGGTAAAGGGGACGCAAAGCACGACGTCACACCATTTTGCGGCTGCGGCCTTTTCCTTGAGCTGCTGAATGAATTCTTTGCTCTCGCCGGGAAGCTTATTCATCTTCCAGTTGCCGGCAATAATGGTTTTTCTGTATCTTCTGTTCATGTTAAAGTCGTTCCTGTTCTCTTACTTGTCGAGCAGGCAGGTAACGCCGGGCAGTTCAGCGCCTTCCAGGAAGGTGATGGCTGCGCCGCCGCCTGTGGAAACGTGTGTAACACGATCCTTCAGACCCAGCTTCTCGATGGCTGCAGCAGAGTCGCCGCCGCCGATGATGGAAACAGCGCCGCTGGCTGCAACAGCCTTGGCGATGCCTTCTGTACCGTGTGCGAACTTGGGCATTTCGAATACGCCGGCAGGACCGTTCCAGATGATGGTCTTGGCGCGCTTGATGATCTCGCTGTACTTCTCAACAGTCTTGGGACCGATGTCCATGCCCATGTAATCGTCGGGAATCTCACCGGCGTTAACGGTCATGAAGTTACTGTCGTTGGAGAACTGGTCTGCAATAACAGTATCGATGGGCAGGTAGATCTTTGTGCCCTTGCTCTCTGCATCTTCGATGATGCCCTTGACCAGGCCCAGGCTCTTGTCATCGCAGATGGAGCTGCCGATGGTGCCGCCCATAGCCTTGAAGAAGGTATAAGCCATACCGCCGACGACCAGGATGGAGTCGCACTTGCCGACGAAGGAGCCGATCAGACCCAGCTTGTCGGAAACCTTGGAACCGCCCATGATGGCGACGAAGGGATGCTCGGGCTCGACCATAGCCTTACCCATAACGGAGATCTCCTTCTCCATCAGCAGACCGCAGACTGCGGGCAGATACTTGGAGATCATAGCTGTGGAAGCATGCTTTCTGTGTGCTGCGCCGAAAGCGTCGTTGACATAGACATCGGCCAGATCTGCCAGATGCTCGGCAAACAGTTCGCTGCCTGCTTCTTCGCCTGCGTCAAAACGCAGATTCTCCAGCATGACGACTTCGCCGGGCTGGATCTCATTGCACAGACGTGTAGCTTCCTTGCCGACGGTGTCGAAGCTCATCTTAACGGGAACACCCAGCATATCGGCCAGATGCTTGGCAACGGGTGTCAGAGTATACTTCATCTTTCTCTCGCCCTTGGGCTTGCCCAGGTGAGAGCAGAGGATAACGGCAGCGCCCTGATCCAGCAGGTAGCGGATGGTGGGCAGCGCCTCACGGATACGCTTGTCATTGGTGATGGCACCGTTGCCATCCTGAGGTACGTTGAAGTCGCAGCGGACCAGGACCTTCTTGCCCTTAACGTCGATGTCCTTGACAGATTTCTTGTTGTACTGCATAGAAAATCTCTCCCCATATTTTAATAATATTGTGGTGTTTCTTTCTGTATCTGCAGCCGAACCCTTGCAGAAATGCGCTGTCGTTACGGGCGTCAGCGCAGGATCGGCCCATACAGTTTCATTATAGACTAAAAAATAGACACTTTCAAGGCAATTCAGCCCTGTTTTATCTGTTTTTCAGAATATTTTGCAGGATTTTAATTGTTTTTCAAGCGCAGCGTCTATTGAATGCCCCGCAGGGTCCGAAACTCGTCCCCCGGGCGAATATCACTCCCAAAGGGAATATCACTCGCCGCAAGGCGAATATACCCCGCACTTTTGTGCGGATATCGCTGGTGTGACCAAATATCACACCATTCGATCGTCCAATCCGGTCAGCTGTCCTTCATCCTCCAAGCCCGGGAAGTCTAACTGTCTGAGCGCTTCATAAAGCACAACTGCCACAGAATTGGAAAGATTCAAAGAGCGTGCATCCTTGACCATAGGGATGCGGATACAGTTTTCATAGTTGCGCTCCAACAGCGCTTCGGGCAGACCGCGGGACTCCTTGCCGAACATGATATAATCACCATCTTCAAACTTTGCAGCAGTGTGACGGCGAGGCGCTTTGGTGCTGGCATAATGGATGCGCGCACCGGGATTGCGCTCCATGAAGTCTTCGAGGTTTTCATACTGGGTGATGTCGACCAGATACCAGTAGTCCAGACCGGCACGCTTGAGGTGCTTATCGGTGATCTCAAAGCCGAAAGGCTTGATGAGATGCAGACGGGTATGGGTCGCGCCGCAGGTACGGGCGATGTTGCCTGTATTAAAATGGATCTCCGGCTCAAAAAGAACGATATTGAGCATGGTTTTTCCTCCTGTTTGGTTTTTCCTGACCTTCATCTTAGCCCAATATAAAGAAGAAAGCAAGAAAAACAGCCTGTGTTCTGGCTTCCCTTGGTAAGGGGAGCTGGCTGCGAAGCAGACTGAAGGGTTTGTTTATCTGATTTTTCGCTTTACAGCCTTCCCTTGAGGGAAGGGGGACCGCTTTAGCGGTGGATGAGTGTGCCCGTTAGGGCATATTCAATACGGCCCAAGGGCCGCCCTCATCCGTCATTGTCCGTACCGGCCAATGCCACCTTCCCCTTGGGGAAGGCTATAAAAAAGCCTGCTGCGAAAAATCGCAGCAGGCTCTTATTTTATTGATTTTTACCGCAGCACTTTTTATATTTCAGACCGCTTCCGCAGGGGCAGAGGTCCAGATCGCGGCTGCTTCTGCGGAAGCAGCAAAATCGGCCTTGCCGACGCGATCTTCGGGCGGAAACCGCGTTTCCCCCGAATGCCCCCTTCCGCTCTCCGAGGGGACGAGGGATTTTGGCTTAATTACTGGTTCTTACCGCAGCACTTCTTATATTTCAGACCGCTTCCGCAGGGGCAGAGGTCATTGCGTCCGACCTTCTGCGTCTTTGTGACCGGCTTCTTGGCAATGGTCCCATCGCCTGCACCTGCTGCCGAAGTCTCCTTGGCAACACGCTCACGCTGAGGCTCAGCAGCACCCTGGATACGGGCCAGATAGATGAAACGGGCGGTACGGGTACGGATCTGTCCGATCATTTCGTCGAACATATCCATGCCCTGGCGCTTATACTCCTCGATGGGGCTGACCTGGGCATAGGCATTGAGGCCGATACCGCGGCGCAGTTCGTGCATGGCATCGATGTGATCCATCCACAGCTGGTCAACACTCTTGAGCAGAATGACACGCTCCAGCTCACGCATGATGGGGCTGCCGATATCCTGCTCCTTCAGCTCATAGTATTCCAGGGCCTTTTCGGTCAGAATGTCGGTCATATCCTGCGCTGTGGAGATCGGCTTACCTTCCTTATTGAGCAGCAGCTGACCGGGGAAGATAAAGACGCCGCTGAATGTGCGCAGAATGCGCTCGATCTGCTCGCGGGAAAGGGTGGCGCTGCCTTCGGCAACTTCGTTGACACGCTGGCTGATCCATTCGCGGACCATATTCAGAATACGTTCCTTGAGCTCGGCACCGTCCAGAACGTCGGCACGCTGCTTATAGATGATATCGCGCTGGTGGCTCATGACATTGTCATATTCCAGAACGCTCTTACGGGACAGGAAGTTGCGGCCTTCGACCTTCTTCTGGGCATTCTCGATGGCACCCGACAGCATCTTATGCTCAATGGGCATATCATCTTCAACGCCCAGCGACTCAAACATGCCCTGGATGCGCTCAGAGCCGAACAGACGCATGAGGTCATCTTCCAGCGACAGATAGAATGTGCTCTCGCCGGGGTCGCCCTGACGGCCGGCACGGCCGCGGAGCTGGTTATCGATACGGCGGCTCTCGTGGCGCTCAGTACCCAGAATACACAGACCGCCTGCAGCACGGACCTGCTGGCCGTTCTGCTCGCAGACTACCTTATGCTCCTGCAGCTTCTCACGATAGAAGGCACGGGCCTCCAGGATCTCGGGGTCTTCGGTATTGGTAAAGCCGATGGCTTCGTTGATCATATTGTCATCATAGCCTGCCTTGGCCAGATCGGCCTTGGCCATGAACTCAGGGTTACCACCCAGCATGATGTCGGTACCACGGCCTGCCATGTTGGTGGCAATGGTAACGGTGCCCAGCTGACCGGCCTGTGCGACGATGGCCGCTTCCTTTTCATGGTGCTTGGCATTGAGGACCTGATGGGGAACGCCCTCTCTCTTAAGCAGGACCGACAGCAGTTCACTCTTTTCGATGGATGTTGTACCGACCAGAACGGGCTGACCCTTCTGATAGCACGCCTTGATCTTCTGAATGACTGCCATATACTTGCCCTTCTGATTCTTGAAGACAACGTCGGCATTGTCCTTACGGATCATGGGCTTATTGGTGGGGATCTCGATGACGTCCAGAGCGTAGATGTGACGGAACTCGTCCTCCTCGGTCAGCGCAGTACCGGTCATACCCGACAGCTTGCTGTAGAGACGGAAGTAGTTCTGGAAGGTAATGGTGGCCAGGGTCTTGCTTTCACGCAGAACGGTGACGCCTTCCTTTGCCTCGATGGCCTGGTGCAGACCTTCCGAATAACGGCGGCCAAACATCATACGGCCGGTGAACTCATCAACAATAACGATCTCGTCATCCTTAATGACATAGTCGATATCTTTCTTCATGCAGCCACGAGCCTTGATGGCCTGGTTGATGTGGTGCAGCAGGGTGGCGTTTTCGGGATCCATGAGGTTCTCGACCTTGAAGAAGGCCTCGGCTTTGGTAACACCACGGGGGGTGATGGTGGCGCTGTGGCGCTTTTCGTCGACGATGTAATCGGCCTCGATATCATCCTGGCTCTCCTTGTCGTCGACTTCAACAACGGTGATGTGGCTGAGGGTGCGGGCAAAGTTATCGGCCAGTTTATAAAGGTCGGTGCTCTTGTCGCCCTGTCCCGAAATGATCAGAGGGGTACGTGCTTCATCGATCAGAATGGAGTCGACCTCGTCGACGATGGCAAAGAAGTGGCCGCGCTGGACCTGTTCTTCCTTATAGATGGCCATGTTGTCGCGCAGATAGTCGAAACCGATCTCGTTGTTGGTGCCGTAAGTAATGTCGCAGGCATAGGCTTCACGGCGAGCAGCATTGGTCAGGCCATGGATCAGAACACCGCAGCTCATACCCATAAAGCGATAGACCTTACCCATCAGCTCGCCCTGATACTTGGCCAGGTAGTCGTTGACGGTGACAATATGAACGCCCTTGCCGGCCAACGCATTGAGGTAAGCAGGCAATGTCGCGGTCAGAGTCTTACCTTCACCGGTCTTCATTTCGGCAATACGGCCCTGGTGCAGAACGATACCGCCGATCAGCTGGACACGGAAGGGATACTGGCCCAGAACTCTGCGGCAGGCCTCACGGAAGGCGGCAAATGCCTCGGGCAGAATATCGTCGAGGGTCTCACCGGCAGCCAGACGGCCCTGCAGACGAGGGGTCTCGGCCTGCAGCTGGGCATCGGTCATAGCGGCATATTTGTCGCCCATGGCTTCGATGGCATCGACGATCTTGTTCAGTTTTTTCAGTTCGCGCTTGGAGGTATCTCCAAAGAGCATTTTGAGAAATCCTGCCATATATAAATCTCCTTAAGTGGTCATAATTGCATTCATATCAAATATTATACCACACCCTGCAAAAAAACAATGACTTTTTCGTGAATTCACACTTTCTTCTTTACACAAAGGCATTGATTTAGTATAATTAAAGGGTATATCGTGCGAAAATCTCCCCTTTTTCGGAGTTTGTTCCTGATATAGTTATAGATGTATATTATAATCAAAAGAGAGTGTATAGAAAACCATGATCCAGTACGATGAAATTCGTTACAGCCTGAACAACGCCAAGCCCCAGCTGGAAGAGCTGCGCGTTTCTCTGGCCCTCGACGCAGCCGCCGATGAGATCGCCAAGCTGCAGGAGCAGGCCCAGGCCCCCGATTTCTGGGATAACCCCGAAAACAGCCAGAAGATCCTGCAGAAGATCAAGCAGCTGCAGGACAAGATCGCCCGCTATGAAAAGCTGGTCGCTCTGTATGATGATACCCTTGTTCTGATCGAAATGGCCGAGGACGAAGGCGACGAAAGCCTGCTGCCCGAAGTCAAGGCCAGCCACAAGGAATTCACCACAACCCTCGAAAGCATGACCCTGGAAACCCTGCTGTCGGGCGAATACGACTCCAACAGCGCCATTATGTCCTTCCATGCCGGTGCCGGCGGTACCGAGGCTCAGGACTGGACCCAGATGCTCTTCCGTATGTACCAGCACTGGGCTTCCTCCAGAGGCTATAAGTGGACCGTTCTCGACTATCTGGACGGCGAAGATGCCGGCCTGAAGAGCGCCACCGTTTCCATCGAGGGCGAAAATGCCTACGGCTACCTCAAGAGTGAAAACGGCATCCACCGTCTGGTTCGCGTTTCCCCCTTCGACGCATCGGGCCGCCGCCAGACCAGCTTCTCGGCCATCGAAGTCATGCCCCAGATCGAGGATGACGCCGAGATCGAGATCCGTGCCGAAGACCTGCGCGTTGATACCTACCGTTCTTCCGGTGCAGGCGGTCAGCACGTCAACAAGACCGAGTCGGCCATCCGTATCACCCACCTGCCCACAGGTATCGTTGTTGCCTGCCAGACCCAGCGCAGCCAGATCCAGAACCGTGCTTACGCTATGCAGATGCTGCGCGCTAAGCTGGCCGAGATCAAGGAGCAGCAGCACCTGGAGAAGATCGAGGACATCAAGGGTGTCCAGATGAAGATCGAATGGGGCAGCCAGATCCGCTCCTACGTCTTTATGCCCTATACTCTGGTCAAGGACCATCGTACGGGCTGTGAGACCGGTAACATCCAGGCTGTCATGGACGGCGATATCGATGCCTTCATCACAGCTTACCTGACCTGCAAGGCCACAGGCAACTGGGAGAAACAGTAAAATTATGCCCATAAGCGATATCCACAGTTTGTGGATATCGCTTTTTGTTTATTCCAAAGGAGATATCATGTACGCAACAGAAAACACCTGGACTGTCACATGGGATGGTTCTCTCTATGGCCAAAGAGGCACACCGGGCGAAGAAATCACGATCGGAAAAACCTTCTCCTGGGGCAATGCCTACTGGCACATCCCTGCCATCTACCGCTTCCCCGAAGGCATCATCATTGATTTTTGTATCGAAGTCGCACCAGAACCGGTTCGCGCCTTTATCGATAAGTGGGATCTGCTCCACGAGGAACAGCACAGATATACCGCCGTCCAGCGGCAGCAGATTGAGAATGAACATCCTCTGCATTTTGATTTTTCTGCAGAACTTCACTTAAACGGCACCATCGTCCCTCGCAAATCCTCCAGCAGCCAAAGCTGGATCTCTGCCGAGTGTCTGGAAATAGACATTCCCTACGAGCGTGAACAGAAAGACCTGCTCGACCACTATCATCTCGACCCGGCCTCCTGTTGGAGCTTCCACCGCGTTAAGTTCCCCCACAAAGATGGCGGCACTCTCCACAGCCTGGCTCTGCACCTGTCGGCACGGCCCACCAAACTCCCTGCCGAAACCATTGCCAATCCCAAACCGGGCGATATCTACCACCTGACCCATCCGCTGACCGAAAAACCTTATACATTGTCAGTCTGCGAAGTGGAACAAAAGGTCATCGACCCCTCTCATCTGCCGGATGAACTGGAATATCCTACCCATTTCACCGCCATGACCTTTACCCTTTCGCCCGACCTGCCTGATGAAGCCTTTTCTTTACGAGACAGCAACGAAGGAGATGCCGCTCGCCGCAAGGACGGAAAAACCGGAAGTGCCGCTTCGGTAGGTATCATCGGCGGCGCTGTTTCCCCCGTTCTGATGGTTCGTCAGCCCAAGGATGAACCTCGACTACACTCTGCCTGCTCTGCCCTCCGTTTTAAAGAAGTCCCTGTCACATGGCAGTTCTGCTTCCGCGAAAAATTGCTGGAGGATGTATCTCTCGACTTGTTTTAAGCCTTCCCTATCAGGGAAGGGGGACCACTTTAGCGGTGAATGCGTGTGCCCGTTAGGGCATATTAAATACGGCCAAATGGCCGCCCTCATCAGTCACCCTTCGGGTGCCAGCTTCCCCACAAGGGGAAGCCTAACAATCCACTGCTGTTTTGAAACTTGAGTTATTTATACGCATACGTTGTTCCTAATATTGAATGGCTTGTTGCAACCATTTTGCAACAGGCCTTTTTTCAATCTCTGCCTTTGGCTTTGAAAATCAGCGCCGCCAGCAGAGAGAAAAATACCGCTGCCGAGATGCCGCCTGCCGCCGCAGCCAGACCACCCGTCAATGCACCGACGATACCATATTGCGCCACAGCCTTCTCGACACCTTTAGCCATGGCATAACCAAAACCGAAAAGGGGTGTGGTGGCACCGCAGCCGCCCCAATCGACAATAGGCTGATAGATGCCCACCGCCGTCAGAAAAACACCAAGGACAACATAGCTCGTCAGAATACGGGCAGGGGTCAGCCGTGTGCGGTCGATCAAGATCTGCGAAAAGGCACAAATCAAGCCGCCGCACACAAAGGCGCGGACAAACTGAGAAAGATCCATCACATCACCTCCAGACAGACCAGATGGCAGATGCCGGGGATGCTCTCTCCCTGGCTGGTGGTCAGCGGACTGAGCAGCGCGCCCGTACCGCAGAACAGCACACGGCGCAGATTGCCCCTTTCCATTTCGGGCAGGATATAACCGCAGAGCACCGCCGCGCTGCATCCGCAGCCCGAAGCCCCGGCATGGACATCCTGCGCTTCCCGATCAAAAAGAAGCAGACCGCAGTCGGTATACTTGCCCTTGAAATCGATGCCTTCCTCTTTGGCCAGTTCCAATACAATATCCCGTCCAACGGCAGCCAGATCTCCGGTGACGATCAGATCATAACTGCCGGGGTCTTCCTGTGTGGTGGCAAAATAACCGCGCAGAGTTTCAAAGGCCGCCTGCGCCATGGCAGCACCCATATTGGCCGCATCGGTGACACCGGGGTCATAAATGCGTCCGGCCATGGCCCGCGTGACCGCCACTCTGCCGTTACCATTGGCGGTCAGCAGCACCGAGCCTGAAGCTGTCGCCGTCCACTGGGCGGTAGGGGTGCGCTGTCCGCCATACTGCAGGGGCAGACGATACTGCCGCTCGGCCGAACAGAAATGAGAAGATGCCGTGCAAAGCACCTTGCCCTCCAAGCCGCTCGATATGAGCACCGACCCCAGAATCAGCGACTCGGCCATGGTAGAGCAGGCACCGTACAGCCCGAAAAATCGGCTATGGAAATCGCGGACGGCAAAACTGGTGGACACACATTGATTGAGCAGGTCGCCGCCCAGTACACAGCCAACTTCGCCGGGATCCAGCCGTACTTTCTGCACGGCCCCCTGCAAACTGGTCTGTACCATAACCTTTTCAGCCTGCTCCCATGTTTCCTGCCCGAAATGGTCGTCCTTGCCTACCACATCAAAGCAATGTCCCAGCGGCCCTTCTCCTTCCTTTTTGCCTACACAGGAGGCATAGGAAAGGATATAGGCCGGATGCTTGAAATAATAAACATCATCCTTGCGCACACCGGCCGCCAGGCTGTCCCTTCTTTGTTCCATAAACATTCATCCTTTGCAGTTATATTTCACAGCATGTGGATAGCATTTACTGCAATTACGCAAATATTCACTTTCCTTTGACAAGCCTCCAGAATTCTGCTATTCTGTTATTATAAAAGAAAATACTGGGGAATGAATGTCTCCCCGACCTTTTCGGTCGAACCGCTGTTTTAAGCTGATGACTTCTGTTTTACGCAGAAGGTGTCGGCTTTTTTATTTTTATTGGAGGTTTTCTATGCTTACATCTTTATCGCTTATTTTTCTCATTGGCATGATTTTTGCTGCTCTGGCCAAAAAGCTGTACCTGCCCGGCATCATCGGCATGTTATTGGCCGGTATGCTGTTGGGGCCTTGCGGTCTGAACCAACTGGACAGCAGTATTCTGGACATTTCCTCCGATCTGCGCCGCATGGCACTGGTCATCATCCTACTCAAAGCCGGACTTTCCCTCGATCTGGATGATCTCCGAAAGGTCGGCCGTCCGGCATTGCTCATGTCCTTTTTACCTGCAGCCTTTGAGATCGGCGCGTATATCCTGCTTGCGCCCATCTTTTTCGGATTGACTCTTACCGAAGCTGCCGTCATGGGCTCGGTTCTGGCAGCTGTTTCCCCCGCCGTTGTCGTTCCTCGCATGGTCCACCTCATCGAAACCAAGCGCGGCACCAAAAAGGGTATTCCCCAGCTGATCCTCGCAGGCGCATCGTTGGACGACATTTTCGTCGTTGTTCTCTTCTCCACTTTTTCGGGCATGGCGGCAGGCAAGGCCGCCTCAGCTTCCGCACTGCTGCAGGCCCCCGTTTCCATTCTTGCCGGCATCACCTTGGGTCTGCTGACCGGTAAACTGCTCACCCTGTTTTTCGAGCATTTCCATCTCCGCCGTCAGCACATCCGCAACAGTGCCAAAACCCTCATTGTCCTGGCCGTTGCCTTCCTGTTGTTGACCATAGAAGAACTGCTGGCAGCTGTCCTGCCTCTTTCCGGCCTGTTGGCCATTATGGCCATGGCCTGTGTCCTGCGCAAAATGCCCGGTGGTGTCGGCCTGCGCCTTTCGCAGAAATTCGGCAAACTGTGGATCGCTGCCGAAGTCCTGCTCTTCGTCCTGGTTGGCGCTGCCGTTGATCTGCGCTATACGCTCACCGCAGGCCCCACAGCCTTACTGCTTATTCTGTTGGCGCTGGTCATCCGTTCCTTTGGTGTCACTCTGTCCACTGCAGGCACACATCTGAATCTGCGGGAACGCCTCTTCTGCGTTGCCGCTTACCTGCCCAAAGCCACCGTCCAAGCCGCTATCGGTTCGGTACCGTTGGCCATGGGTTTGCCTTGCGGCAGCCTTGTTCTTTCGGTAGCCGTCCTTGCCATTTTGGTCACCGCACCGCTGGGTGCGCTCTTCATTGACCGTCTTGCGCCTCGCTGGCTGACAAATGACATGAAATAAGACAAAAACCGCCGCTTTCATAAGAAAGCGGCGGTAATTTTTTATACAGGAACATCGGTGGCCGCTTCGTTGCGGACCATACGATAAACGATCTGGTACATAACAACCACAAAGGCAATGAACACCAATGTCGCCATTGTCGTACCTTTCATAGCGCAGAGGTCATAGAATCCATGAAGCAGCGTTGCACTCAGGAAACCAAGCCAAAGA
>JAFYOK010000075.1 GCA_017560175.1 Clostridia bacterium
GAAGACCTGAAGAACCTGGCTGAGCAGTTCAAGGCTGAGTACAAGGCTAAGATCGGTGTTGACTTCCCCTCCGATCCCAAGGAACAGCTGATGGGCGCCGTCAAGGCCGTCTTCCGCAGCTGGGATAACCCCCGCGCTAACGTCTACCGCCGCGACAACGATATCCCCTATTCCTGGGGTACAGCTGTTAACGTCCAGGCCATGGTCTTTGGTAACATGGGCGACAACTGCGGTACAGGCGTTGCTTTCACACGTAACCCCTCCACAGGTGAGAAGGTTCTGTACGGCGAGTTCCTGACAAACGCTCAGGGCGAAGACGTCGTTGCAGGCGTTCGTACACCTATGCCCATCTCCATGATGGAAGAGAAGTTCCCCGCTGCCTTCGCTCAGTTCGTTGAAGTCTGCAAGACACTGGAGAACCACTATAAGGATATGCAGGACATGGAGTTCACCGTTGAAGACGGTAAGCTGTACATGCTGCAGACACGTAACGGTAAGAGAACAGCTCAGGCTGCTCTGAAGATCGCCTGCGACCTGGTCGACGAAGGCATGATCGATGAGAAGCGCGCTGTTGCTATGATCGAGCCCCGTACACTGGATACACTGCTCCATCCCCAGTTCGATGCAGCTGCTCTGAAGGCAGCTACACCCATCGGCAAGGGTCTGGGCGCTTCCCCCGGTGCTGCTTGCGGCCAGGTCGTCTTCACAGCTGAGGACGCTATGGCTTGGAAGGCTAACGGCAAGAAGGTCGTTCTGGTCCGCCTGGAGACATCCCCCGAGGATATCGAAGGCATGAAGGCTTCCCAGGGTATCCTGACCGTTCGCGGTGGTATGACATCCCACGCAGCCGTTGTTGCTCGTGGCATGGGTACCTGCTGCGTTTCCGGCTGCGGCGAGATCGCTATGGACGAGGAGAACAAGCAGTTCACACTGGCCGGTAAGACATACCACGAGGGCGACTGCATCTCCATCGACGGTTCCACAGGTAACATCTACGACGGCCTGATCCCCACAGTTGATGCTTCCATCGCCGGCGAGTTCGGCCGCATCATGGCTTGGGCTGATAAGTATCGCGAACTGGGTGTCCGCACAAATGCCGACACACCCAGAGACGCAAAGAAGGCTCGTGAGCTGGGCGCCGAGGGTATCGGCCTCTGCCGTACCGAGCACATGTTCTTCGAGGCTGAGCGTATCGCAGCTATCCGCGAGATGATCGTCTCCAAGACAGCTGAGCAGCGTGAAAAGGCTCTGGCTAAGATCGAGCCCATGCAGCAGGGCGACTTCGAGGCTCTCTACGAGGCTATGGAAGGCAACCCCGTCACAGTTCGTCTGCTCGATCCCCCTCTGCACGAGTTCGTTCCCACAGCTGAGGAAGACATCATCGCTCTGGCTAAGGAAATGAACATGGAAGTTGAGGCTCTGAAGGCTATCATCGATGGTCTGCACGAGGTCAACCCCATGATGGGTCACCGTGGCTGCCGTCTGGACGTCACATACCCCGAGATCGCTGTCATGCAGACAAACGCCATCATCAAGGCTGCTCTGAATGTCCAGAAGGCTCACGCTGAGTGGACAATCGTTCCCGAGATCATGGTTCCCCTGGTTGGCGAGATCAAGGAGCTGAAGTACGTTAAGGACATCATCACAAAGACCGCTGACGCTCTGATCGCTGCTTCCGGCATCGCTCTGCAGTACAAGGTCGGTACAATGATCGAGATCCCCCGTGCTGCTCTGACAGCTGACGAGATCGCTAAGGAAGCTGAGTTCTTCTCCTTCGGTACAAACGACCTGACACAGATGACATTCGGCTTCAGCCGCGACGACGCTGCTAAGTTCCTGGGCTCCTACTACGAGACAAAGATCTTCGAGAACGATCCCTTTGCTCGTCTGGACCAGAACGGCGTTGGCAAGCTGGTTAAGATGGCTGCTACACTGGGTAAGGAAACACGCCCCGACATCAAGCTCGGCATCTGCGGCGAGCACGGCGGCGATCCTTCCTCCGTTGAGTTCTGCCACAACACAGGCCTGACCTATGTCTCCTGCTCGCCCTTCCGTGTTCCCATCGCACGTCTGGCTGCAGCTCAGGCCGCTATCAAGAATCCCCGCAAGTAAGATTCTCTGATCGCTGAGATATAGCAAGTTATAAAATCAGCCCCCGATTCCATCACGGAATCGGGGGCTTATTGCATACTTGATTTGACGTAAGATTTTGAATATAATTATAATAAGGAGAATTATGCGGGAAAGGAGGCGCATCCTTGGAGTTTCTTGAATATCTTGCAAGGTTCGACCAGGGCATAGAGATCGAAGAGGCCAAGTTCTTTCTCACCATGCTGATATCCATGCTGCCCATCGTCGAACTGCGCGGCGGCCTGCCCTTTGGTGTTGCGCTGGGCCTGCCGGTGAAAGATGCCTTCTGGGCCGCGGTCATCGGCAATATGCTGCCTGTTCCCTTTCTGATCGCATTCACCCACCGTATCTTTGTCCTGCTGCGGCAGCATATTCCGCCGCTCGAGGGATTCATTCATAAGCTGGAGCTTCGTGTTGCCGAAAAAGGAGAATTGGTACAGAAATATGAGTTCTGGGGTCTGCTCATCCTTGTCGCCATTCCCCTGCCCGGTACGGGTGCATGGACGGGTGCGCTGGTGGCAGCCTTTATGGATCTGCGCCTCAAATGGGCCATTCCGGCCATCCTGCTGGGCGTACTCATTGCAGGCGGCCTGGTTTCGGCTGTATCCCTCGGATTGATCGCATTATAAAAGCCTGACCGCTTGCGGCCGGGCTTTTATTGTTATCTGATTGTGCTAACAAGAGCGTTTCCAATAAGTTCAAAAACTGTTCAGCCTTTTTTCAGCCAGGGGTGGTATACTTTAGCTGAAATATTTTCAGGAAAGGACTGGACATAGACTGAAAAAGACCTGGATGGCCGGTATGCTGGCCATGCTGATGCTGCTGGGCGGCTGCCAGGCCCCCAAGCAGGAACAGACTGCCGATGGAAAGAATGAGACTGTAACGGTAAAAACCTACGAGAATGCAGTCAATATCGCCCTGTCGGATGACAAGATCACCGTCGACGGCAGCGATATCACCGAGGACAATACACAGACTGTGTATAAAGCCAATGATATCGTCTACTATGAAGCAGGCCACGATTTTACCTATGGCGAAGGTGAAGCGAGCGATGAGCACACCGCCGACGAAGCGGCTGCCCATACCGTTGTTCATATCACCAAGACAGGCACCTATGCCCTCAGCGGTGATCTGAGCAAGGGTCAGGTC
>JAFYOK010000076.1 GCA_017560175.1 Clostridia bacterium
CTCTGTGCTGACCTCAACTCCCACATGGGCGCTGCCGCCCCAAACCCCGGCCATCCTTTGTCGCGACACAAAGGATGCAAAAGTCGCATAGGGGTGTTGCGAATTCCCCCCTATGTACCCCACAACGCTTTGGTGCTTCCGCACCATCCGTTGAGATTTGCACATTACAGGGTTTGAAACCCCACACTATGCTCATCGTCCGAACATGACGCCGTTAAGATACGGCGTAGTTCGGTCAGAGAGAAGAGCGCAAAGTATGTTTTATTGCACCGAGCAAGAGCTGATCCGTACATCCCTGTATATCGACCCGGACATGGACCAACCGGATCCGTCCGGGACAGGGGTCGCAGGGGCTGGCCCCTCGTGGTTTTTGGTTACTTTTGTCCATACAAAAGTAACAAGAAAGACGAGTGTCCTATGGGTATTCAAAAGGAGCCTCTTGGCTTGCTGATTTTCTGTAGAGAAGACTGAAATCCTCACGGGCATTTTCCGTTTTCTATCTATACATCTCCGCTTAAAGATGCTAAAATAACCATGTATGCCAATTCGAATATGGAGGAAATCTATGACTTTATATCTTCTGCTGGCGGCACTCCTGGTGGCAGCCGACCAGCTGATCAAATACTGGACGGTCACTGTCCTGCAGCCCATCGGCTCCATTCCCCTGTGGCAGGGTGTCTTCCACCTGACCTATGTAGAGAATACCGGCGCAGCATTTTCCATGCTGGAAGGCAGACAGGGCTTCTTCATCTTTGTCACCATTGCAGCCCTCCTGTTTATGATCTATCTGTATAAAACAGGCATGTTCAAGGGTGTGCTGGGCCATCTCTGCATTGCTCTGATCCTGGGCGGTGCCATCGGCAATTTTATCGATCGTCTGCGCCTGGGCTATGTCATCGATATGTTCGATTTCTGCCTCATCAATTTTGCCGTCTTTAATTTTGCCGATATCTGTATCACCATCGGCGGCGCCATCTTTGTATTGCTGACCTTTTTGGATTACAAGGCAGAAGTCGAGGCCGAGAAGGCAGCGAAGCTGGCCGAGACACAGCAGAAGGAAGAGGAGCAGGCATGAACGAAAAAGAACTGTTTACCGTAACGGCCGAAGAGGCCGGACAGCGCCTGGACGGTTTCCTGGCCGAAGCCATGGAAGAGCTTTCCCGCAGCCGCATCCAGAATCTCTGCGAAGATGGCAGGATCACCGTCAATGGTAAAGCTGCCAAGAAAAATCAGAAGCTGAAGGCAGGAGACGTCATCGAAGTCGAAGTGCCTGCACCTGCCCCTACCGAGATCGTGCCCCAGGATATTCCGCTGGATATCGTCTATGAGGACGACAGCGTACTGGTCATCAACAAGCCCAAGGGCATGGTCGTTCATCCGGCCCCCGGTCATCCCGATGGCACAGTGGTCAATGCCGTCATGTTCCATTGCGGCGCACGCCTGTCGGGGATCGGCGGCGAACTGCGTCCCGGTATCGTCCACCGTATCGATAAGGACACCAGCGGCCTTCTGATGATCGCCAAGAATGACAAAGCCCATGCCGCTTTGTCGGCACAGCTTAAAGATAAGAGCCTGTCCCGTGTCTATGAGGCCATTGTTATTGGCCGCATGCGCCAGGACGAAGGTACGGTAGATGCCCCCATCGGCCGCAGCCTGCGCGATCGTAAGAAGATGGCCGTCATTGAGGGCGGTCGTCATGCCGTCACCCATTACGAAACGGTGGCGAGATATAACGGCTACAGTCATGTCCGCTGCCATCTGGAAACCGGACGCACCCATCAGATCCGTGTCCACATGGCCAGCATCGGTCATCCTCTGGCCGGTGATGAGGTCTATGGCAAGGGCAGGGAAAAGACCGGATTGGAAGGCCAGTGCCTCCATGCAGGCCGCCTGCGCTTTATCCATCCCGATACGGGAGAGGCCATGGAAGTGACCTGTCCGCTGCCCGAGTACTTTACCAAGTTTGAAGAAAAGCTGAGGTTGATCGCAGAATGAGCAAGAAGTTTAACGGCGTATTCATCCTGATCGATATGGACGGCACTCTGCTGGACAGCAACGCTTCCATCACACAGAAAGATGCCGAAGCCATCGACTATTTCATCGAAAACGGCGGCCTCTTTTCGGTGGCCACCGGCCGCGCCAGAGATTCCGTCGAAGGTTTCCTGCCCGGCCTGCACACCAGTGCGCCCTCTATTGTCGATAACGGCGCATGGGTCATCGATCTGCGCAGCGGCGAGACCCTTCGTCGGGCAGCCATGGGCGAGGAAGCCCGTGACATGGCCGAAGATATCATGGATCGTTTCCCCATGGTGGGCGTCGAAGTCTGCCTGGACGGCATCCAGTATGTTATCAATCATAATATGTACACCGAACGTCACCACAAGAATGTCGGGCTGGTGCTGCGCCGCCGCACCATCGGCGAGCTGAGCGGCCCGTGGATCAAGGTCAACCTGCTGGAAGACCACGAAG
>JAFYOK010000077.1 GCA_017560175.1 Clostridia bacterium
ACGCCCTTGTTGATGACAACGACCTCTTCATAGACATGCTCGAAAGCCTGATAATAGAGGTCGGCCGGGCGTGTGATGACAACATCGTAGGTACCGACATTGCCGGGCTTGCCATTCAGGATCTTCTTGGTCTCGTGGTTGCGGTAGACAACGGTGAATTCCTTTTAAACTATACCACACCTTTTGCCCTTCGATCGACCAACGGCCCGAATGGTAAAACAAAACCCCTCCCCCGAAATCGGGGAAGGGGTTGGCTTAGATGGAGATAAGATCCTTATGCCATTACTTTGTGTAAGATGCCATGACGGGACGGCCCGCGCTGTCCAGTACAAAGACACGGATCTGTGCTGCATTGGCTGCGCCGCTCAGAGCGACGGTCTGGCTTACGCCTGTGACCGATGCGATGCCGGCATTCAGCATCTTGCCGTTGGTGTCGTAACCGGCAACATAGATCTTCCAGCTGCCGTCGACCTTTTCGGGCATGCTGTTGAAGGTAACGGTGACCTGATCGCCGGAAGCAACCGCCGACTTGACAGCCGAAGCCTTTGTCCAGCCGATGACGGTGCCCCACTTGGCGCAGTTGTAAACCTTGTTGTTCTCTGCAGGGTTATCGGAGTAGGCCGATGTTGCTGCATAGATGGTGTGCTCGCCGGGAGTCAGACCGGTAACCGTAAAGGTATTGCCCTCTGTCTTGCCCAGATACTTTTCTGTACCATCCAGATACAGACGGGTGTAATCGGCGCCTGCGGGCTTGGTCCATGTCAGGGTCATGGTGGTCTCAGTGACCGCTGTGATCTTCAGATCGGTAACGTCATTGGGCTGGATACGATACTTCAGCTCAATACTGCCGTAGTAGTTGCCGCGGCCGACGATGTTCATAACTGCCTGGCCGATACCGTCATCATTGATCCACGAAATGTACAGATCACGCATGGTGTGGTCACTGTTGACATTATTGTCGTTGGAGTAGGTCAGCTGCTTGCCGCTGCCATCAACAACGAAGAAGGAGGGACGGACGCCGCCCTTCTGGAAATAATAGCCGGGATTTGTGCCGGTGGGCTTGCTGACTGTACCAAAACCACTCTTGAAGTTGCTGATGTCGATACCAACTGTGCCGCAGACGGTGCACTTATGGTTTGCATCCCAGGTATGACCATTGGGGAATGCATAGGATTCGGCACGCTCGGTAACCTTGCAGGTATGGCAGGTATAGGTGGGCCAGCCGCCCTTGATGCAGGTGGTGTTCTTCTTGAAGGTGGCCTTATAAATATAGCCGTCTTCATGGTAATGGTAGTAGGAACCGTTCAGTTCGCTGGTCCAGCCATCACCCTTGACCTGCAGGCCCTGGATGATATGAATATCGCCAATGCCGTCGCTGTAAACGCCGGTGAACTTGGTCTGACCCTTGTTGAGGCCTTCTGTACCCATATCATAATAGTAGCCATCGATCTGCTGCATACCCAGCAGGCGGTTGCCGCTCTTGTAGTATGCGTAGTAGCCGTTACCTTCGTTGACCCAGCCTTCCTTCACAACGTAAGACAGGGTGTAACGATCCTCAAATTCCTCATAAATGTCGGTGAAGTAACCGCCGGCATCGTAGGAATCATCGGGATTGACATAGGGGAAGATACCGTATACGGTCTGGTTCTCTTCCTTCTGTGCAAAGCTGTAAAGGCTGCTTGCACGCATGCAGATCTTGTAGCCGATCTGACCGCCATTGACGACTTCGATGCGCTTGGATGTATCGAATGTACCTTCCTTGGGGGTCAGCTTGATGCCTGTGACCAGGCAGAGGGGATTTGCTGTTGCTTCGTCGATGGCCTGGGTCTTGTCGATCCAGCTGAGGTTCATGGTCAGCTCATTGGTTTCTTCATTGAATTCAACACTGTTGAGGGTGAAGTATTCGTTGATGATCTTCATTTCGCTGTAATCGACCTCGAATCTGGAGTCGAAGCGCATGGTGGGAGAAACGGTGCTCAGGGGGCTGATACGCTCAGCCAGACGCAGCAGGAAGTTCCATGCGGAAGCATCAGCTTCGTCGGCACCGGGCAGCATGTAGACCAGGTCGTTCAGACGCTCAGGAATGGGAATGGATGCCATATCCATAGCGAAGGTATAGGTTGTGACCATATCCTTCTCTACATCAACAGCGGTGTAGTTCTTGTTGTCGGGTGTCTCAGCATTGGTGACTTCGCGGAGCCATGCCAGCTGGCGTGTGCCGCCGGTGGCCTTGTAAAACTCAAAGCTGTTTTCGCCGGGCTTGAAGATATTGACGGTCATCTTGCCGCTGGCCGAAGGATCGTTAACCAGAGATGCTGTGATCTCGATGGTCTTGAAGTCGCTTTCGGCGGCGGTGAAGGTAAAGCCGTCAAAGCTGCCGGCCTTGGACTGGCTGGCGCTCAGCTTGACATCGGCAGGATTGATGGCAACGGGCTTGCCCTCATAACGTGCTGCGATGGGCAGGACGATGGAGTTGCCCTGAACGACGCTCATGGGAGTTCTGGTAAAGTAGACCTGTGTGGGTGCGACGATATTCATGACCTTCTCGCCCAGAACTTCGCCATCCAGCATCAGATAGACGGTAACTTCACCGTAGTTCAGGCCGGTGAATACGCCGTCCTGGGAGATGGTGGCAATGTTGTCATCGGAAACGACCCATGTATAACCCTCGGGCAGCTGGGCTACATCGCCGGTGGCGCTGACGCCCTTGGGTGTGATCTGTACGGGTGTACCAATGGTGGAATATCTGTACTGGCTTTCCAGAACGGCATGATCAAATGCTGTGCTGGAGGGTGCTGTGGAAACCATGAGCAGCGATGTGCTGACATTTCTTGTGTAGCCGTCGGAAGGCTGATTGATGACCTGCAGTTCGGTCTCGCCTTCGGGCTTTGTAACAAAGGTGGTCGAGCCGCCGCCGTCCAGGTTAATGGCTTCAACGCAGCCGGCCTGGAGCATGATATGGGCGATCTCCATCATGTTGCCGCCGATGGAGTGAGGTGCACCGCGGCCATCCAGAACCATCATAACGACCTTACCGGTCTTGGTGATACCGATGGCAGTTCTCGGTGCGCGGGTTGTGTCATTTGCACTGGCAACGATCTTGCCGTTATGGATCAGGCTGCCGAAACCGGCGAGGGCTTCCTGGAGCTGACCCTTATAGATCTTATTGTAGTCATCCATGGTGCCGATGACTGCCTTACCATCCTTGGTGACGCCAAAGAAGCCGGAAGCACTGATGGAATGCCACTCCTTACCATTCATGATCAGCAGACCGCTGGGTTCGCCGGTAGCCATATCAAAGCCGGCGCCATTGGTCGATACGATGACCTGATAGTTGGGGATGTAGTAGGGGCTTTCGGGGTTGCCGTATCTGTCCTGTGCGGCGTTGGCCTGATCAGGAACGTCAGACATTGCCCAGCCGATACCGGGATCGGCATTGGTATAGTTGGCCTGA
>JAFYOK010000078.1 GCA_017560175.1 Clostridia bacterium
GTGACCAGGGTCACGCCGTCGCCGACCAGCTTAAAGAGGAACGTACTGTCTGTTCCATCGGGATTTGTGAAATAGTAATTATGGGTATCGCCCCAGGTGTAATTGCAGTTGGCATCGCCGATATATTCGGTGCCGTTGCGATAGACCTCCACGCGGGGTGTGCCTTCGGCAAAGGTGCCGCGGACATAGAGATTGGCGGTATTGCCGGAAGGCTGAACATCCATGGTGTAGGCGGCATCAGCTGCAACGGTCCACATGCCATTCTGCAGTTCGGCGGTGTAGCCGGTCAGCACATAGGCCGAAGGATCTTCATTGAATGTACCACCGGTGATTTCGATGCCGGTTGCGTACTTGTTGAGGGAGAACATCTCAACGGCTGCGCCATCGGGCAGCAGGAAGGTGCCGCCTTCGATGTTGAGCTCGACATACTGACCAAGGTAGATCATGGCCTCTGTCGCGCTCTCCGGCAGGGTGAAGGAACCACTCTTGACGGTGACGGATTGGGTTTCCTTATTGGTGGAACCACCATAGATGTGCAGACGGCCGTTGACGGTGGCGTTTTCCATCAGAATAGCTTCAGGGGCCATGTAGGACTGATGGCCGAAATGGACTTCGCCGTTCATGGTACCACCACGGACATTGAGCTGAACAATACCGGTGGCATAGAGGCTCTGAAGGCTGCCGGTCAGGGTCAGATCCTGCAGTTCGGCTTCTTCATAATTGAACAGATAGAGGCCGAACTGGCCGGAAGCGGCGGTGTTGCGGATCAGAAGGTTGGTGTCTGTGATATTGCCGCCGATGTCCATACCCTTGGAATCAGCTGCCGAAGGATCGGCGATGAAGGTACAGTTCTCGATGGTCAGATCTGCGATCGGGGCAGTATCCAGTGCCGTCTTGGAAGCGCGCGCGGTGAGGTTGACCAGCGATGCGGTCAGCGGTTCGGTATGGCTGCCGGAGCCAACCTTGATGCCGTAATCAGAGCAGTAGCCGCCATCGGGGCCGCCGGCTGTGATGTTGCGGAGGGTCATGTTGTTGTCGGCCGAAACTTCCAGACCGCGATAGGGGCTGATGACCTGCAGATCGGCTTCGTCTGTGCCGCCGATGTTTGCATAGTCAAAACCGAAAATGCGGAGAGCGTCCTTGCCGGTGGAAGTGTTGGTGAAGGTGCCGCCGCAGACAGTAACGTCTGTGCCATAGCCCACCATACCGGCATGGCCGCCGGCCGCCTCGGCTGTAACATCATTGAGCACAACGCCGTCCACATAGGAAGTATAGATGCCATTATAGCTTGTGCCCGAAGCGGTGGTTGTGTAGCTGCCGCCGTCAACGGTCAGGGTACCGCTCTGGAGGGCATAGAGGGCCGAGCGGGTCGAAGCAGAAGCGGTGCAGTTTACCAGCTCGGTGGTATCGCAGTAAACGATATAGATGGCATGTTCGCTGAGGTCGCTGGAAACATTGGCATTACGCATGACAACGGAAGCCAGACGATTGGCGGTGATATGGTCATAATCGCCGCCGTTGACCATCAGCTTGGGGCCGTTCTTGACGGTCAGCTTGCCGACAACCGTGCTGCCGGTGGCTGTGCCGTCGATGGTGACCTGCTTGCCATAGTCAAAGGTCAGGCCGCTGCCGGTGTTGAGGGTGTGGCCGTTGAGGACCAGAGTGACAGGCTCGCCGCCGTTGATGGTGAGATAGCCGGTCAGGGTGATGTCGCTGCCCAGGGTGACTCTGCCGCCCAGCTTCAGCGCAGCCTTCAGCTGATCGGCTGTGGTGACGGTGACATCGGCAGGGGCATCGGGACGGTCAAATGTGGTGATGGCCTGCTGGGGAACATGGGTAAAGGTCAGAATGTGGGCATCTTCCGAAAGCTCAAAATAACCGGCGACCACTTCCAGTGTGCAGCCATCCCAGGGATAGAGATCCATATAGGGTGTTTCGTAAACACTGGAAAAGAGGACGGTGCCATCGGCATCCTTGACGCGGACATAATAGTTCATGCCGGTCAGATCGCTGTCGGACTTGAGCATATAGGTGCCGTCGGCCTGGCCGACGACGGTGAAGTCGGCCTTGGCGAGGACATTGGTACGGAAGGCATTCTTTGCGGTATAGAGGACGGTGCGCTCGCCGTTGTAAACACCCTTTTCAATGGCGATGTCCATGGTGGAAACATCAAAAGGATAAACGGCCGAGTTGAAGATGTCCTTGCGGTTGGGCGCTGTGCTGGTGATCACGCGCTCGCCATTCAGGTAATAGTTTTCGTTGGAAGCCAGCTCGACAGCCGTCCAGTTGACGGTGTAGGTGGCATACTTGCCCGAACCCGAGGTGGTGAACCATACATCGGCACAGGCTTCCTCTTCCCCGACGAAGGGATACTGGCCGGGGTAGGAAACCAGGGTGATCGTGGCAGAGGTGTCTGTGACACCGGAGACATTCCACTCGGAAATGACGCAGTGGTTGAAGTCATAGGCACTGTACCAAAGGTCTGTGGCTGTGCCGGAGGGATCGGTCGTCAGCTCTCGCTTGTTATAGGTGCCGTCGTTGGTCCAAACCATGATGGTATAGTCCTGATTTGCCTTGAGGCCGGTGATGACCATCGACTTCATGGCCTGGCCTTCATCATCTTCGGTATCCTTGATGGAGGCCTCGATCTTCGAGGTGTCGTAATCGGAAACGCCCTTGGTCTGGCTGACATTAAAGGTGTAGGTGGCAGTCTCCTGCGCATAGCCCATTTCGGCAGCTGCGGCGGTGGGGTTGGCTGTCAGTGTGACGGTGATGGTGTTATTGCCGTCGGTCAGGTAGCTGTAGTTGGGCAGGAGCTGGGTCATACCCGTGTTCTTGCCGATATTGCGCGACATTGTCTTGCCCGATTCCTTAAAGTCGTAGACGAAGGAAATGTTGCCGTCGATCAGCTCAGGATATGCCGACTTGGTCATAAACAGGTTGAGGCCCATCTCCGGATCATATTCCAGATGGAGATTGGTGGGCAGCAGGCCGCTCTTGGAAGCCTCTGTCTTGTGGCTCAGGATCCAGATGACCTCGATGGCTACGCCGGGCTCGGAATACCAGATGATGGTGTCGCCCACCTCGATATCGTTGGCCTGTGCACCGCCCTCGGTCATATCATAGGCATAGGCGTTATCGCCCACATAGAAGTTGCTGTCGGAACCTTCGATCCGGAAGTAATCCTCGCCCAGAGCCGAAATAACAGCAGTATTGCCTGCTTCTTCACGGAAGAGATCCATACGGGTCAGAATGACATCGTCGGAATCATCGACCTCGATGAGGTAAATGCCGGCAGGCATATCATCGGTGATCTCCACCTCTTCACTCCAGGGCAGCCAATACTGGTCGCCGTTGCAGTAGATGGAAATGCAGGCCTGTCCATTCTGCATCTCGATGGGCTCGCCGGTATAGTAAGCCTTGTAGATTTCGGTCGGTGTGACGATGGGCTCCTCTGCACCGACAGCTGCGGTGTTGCCCATCGGGGTCATGTTGTCATCGGAAGCAACGACAAAGGTCTTCAGGGTGGCAACATTGCCTTCGCTGTTGTCGATGGACAGGGTGATCTCGCCGCTGTCGCCGCGCTGGATATCTTCGATGCTGACGGTCTGCATACCGATGTACTGGCCTTCGGCTGTATACAGGGCAGCCAGCAGGGCAGCATCGTCGGAAGCGTCGAGGTTTTCAACGGTAACGACGGCATCAAAAACGCCTTCGGCAAATTCGTCTACCTCGTTGCCGTTTTCGTCCAGCAGGGTGATATCGCCGATGTTGTAAACGGGTTCTGCATCTGCGCCGTCCTCACCCTCAATGAAGAGTGTATAGGCGGCTGTGGCTTCGGGATAGTTGCCGACAGCGGAGGCTGTGGCTGTGATGATAACGGTACCGGTCTTATGGATGGTGACTTCACCGGTCCGGGGATCGACATCGGCGATTCTGGGATTACTGCTCTCGTACCATACCTCTGCACCTTCGGCAGCACCAACGGCTTCGATGGTGAAGCTGGGATCACCTTCGCTCTTGAAGACGTCGCCGTCTGTCTCAAAACGGAAATCGTATTCGACAAAGGCGAAGTCGGAGAAGGAGTCGATGACAAAACGTGCATGCCAGCAGTGATCGGTCTCATGCCAGTAGATGTGGGGCCACATCTGCTCTACCCTGCCATCCCACAGCTTATGCAGGACGACCAGGAAGTGGGGATTGATGCCGCTGGGTACGGGCATATCGATGACGACGGGGACGATCAGCTGCTGCTGTGCCTGGTTCTGGTCATCGTGGTTGACCGCACCATTCAGCTTCATGGAGAACTGAACGGCATTGTGCTGCTGTTCGTCGATGACGATGCCCTGCTTGGGTTCGTCGATCTCCAGAGTGACGGTGGGTGTCTTACCGTTATCGGGATTCTTATCGGCCAGGTTGAGGGTCGCACCGACCATGGTGACGCCCGAAGCGATGTCCTTCAGGGCCTGAGGTGCGCTGTTCTTGGCCTCGATCTTCTGATCGACATTGTCGGAAACCGCAGCTTCCAGCTGAGCGATTCTGTCCAGTGTACCGCTGTTCTGACCGCCGTTGACCGAAAGGTCGGCCGCCATAGCTGTACGGAGGTCGGCAGTATCCTGCTGCAGGGCATCCTGTACATCCTGGACGGTGGGTGCGGGCTGGCTGCCGTCATTGGAGCCGTTCAGCAGACCGTCCAGCTTGTTGTTCATGACGATGGTGATATCTTCCACCTTGAGCGCGGGGCTGAGGGGGGATTCCTTACTCATGCGATACTTTGTGATATCGGCAGGGATAACGCGGACGGTGAAGTAATATTCGGTGTTGCCATGGTCTTCCAGGATCCAATCCTGAATGTGATGATCATAGAATTCGAACTGATCTTCCCTGTTGACCCAGATGTCAAAGGAGCCGCCGGTCTCACGGATGATGCCGTTTTCGTCCAGGTAGTACCATTTCAGTTCAAAGTAACCGGCGCCATCCTGATAACCGCTTTCGGAAGACCATGTGGCCGCCTGGCGGTCCCGGATGATCTGCCACTCCAGGTCATCGGCTTCGGGAGCCTCCAGACGGGTGGTGGGCTGGATGTACTCAAATACGGGCGACCATTCGCTCCATGCGGAAGAACGATACTTGGTGCCGTCGCCCACATTGCGGACGCGGAACTTATACTTGCCGCTGGGCAGATCTTCATAGATGAACTCACTGATCGAGAAGTGGGTGCGCTCTTCCATATCGCCCCAGCCCCACCGGCCGTCGGCCACGGGTGTGGTGTAGCCATCGGCTGCCGAGTAGACCTCGATCTGGAACTCATTCTGGGTCAGAGGTTCCTTGCCGTTCTGCTCGCGGACCTGGAAGCTCATCATACCCATTCGCTTGTCTGTGTAAGGGACGTAATTGTCGTTTTCATCCCAGTGGAAGCCGTAGGTTACATGCCATTCCAGGTCGGTGGGCGTGGTCAGCTGGATCAGGTCGCCGCGTTCCAGACGGAACCAGACGTGCCAGTTGCCGCCCCACTGATTGCGGATGCGGATCTCATAATGCTGGTTGCCCATGGGCATGTCATTGGGATTGAGAGAAACGGTGGCATAGCTGCCATCGGGTGCGACATTGAAGACAAACTGATTGGTTGCGTCGCTGCCATTACTGGTGCAGCGGACATTTTCAATGGCGGTGATGTACTGATCATCGGGATCGGCAGCGATGATATACGCTGTATAATTGCCGCCCAGGGTGACTTCGTCGCCCAGATAGGTGCTCTTATTGGCAGTCAGGCTGCTGTACAGGCCAAAACGGGGGGCATGGACGCTGACCTGCATGGTGATCAGCTCTCCGTCGGCGTTCTCATAGGTGATGACGCCGTTTTCCGCATAGCCGACAGCATCAATACGCAGAACATCATCGTCGTTGTCCATATAACCCCGGACGATGCCTGCGGGGAAGGTCAGTTCGTCAAAGTCAACCTTGACCTTCTTATCCTCTGTGCCGTAGTAGAACTGAACGGGGAAGCCGTCGCCGGTGTTGACATCCATATAGGTCTGCAACTGGCGATCTTCCGGCTCATACCACTCCTGCTTCCGGTCATCCCAGTGGAGGGAGCGGAACATGAGGGCAGGCTGGCCATTTTTCAGCCAGACGGCAGCATCACTTGTTCTGCGCTCCCAGTTGTCATTGCGGAAGACTTCATACTCATACTCGATCCAGATCTGGTCGTTGGGGACGATGACGCCGTCCTTGACGGTCAGCTTAACGCCGCTGCCGTCGGATGCGACAGAAATATCAAAGATATCGCCGTTCTGGGCCAGCTCGTCCCAGCCGCGGATAGAACGGAAGCGGAATTCATCGGTATCTCTCGACAGCAGATAGAAGGTGCGGGCGGTCTCGGTGACCGTCAGGGGGTTCTGACGATAGATGAAGGTATCCTCATCGGGTGTATCACCGGTATAGAAGCCGAACTTGGGCAGCTCCATATAGATGGGCATATCGTAATTGACGCCGTCCTTGGTATAGCGGATATACTTGCCCTCAAAGCCGACCGCATCCACGATCAGCAGGTTGGGTGTGGCTTCATAGTCATCTTCGAGATATTCGGCCTCCAGATCGCCGAGGAAGGTCAGATCCTTCAGGCCCAGGGGCTTGACCTTGCCGGCCATGATCTCGCTGCGCTTGCCGAAGTAGAAAGAGCCGACCTTATTGTAGCCGGGGGTGGTGTGCCACTCGTCATCGATGTCCTCATACTGGATGAACCAGCTTCTGGTGTCATCGTCACGATCGGCATAGCAGAAGTAGAGGGCAGGCATATCGCTGACGATCTGTACACCGCGTCCCCAGCCGCCGCGGGGGCCGCCCTCATCATTTTCAATGCGGACTCTGAAATGATATTTGCCCTGGGGCTGTGCGGCGGTAACGGTTACCTTGGCATAGCTGCGATCGGCGGCGATCTGAACATCGGCGACGGTGGAAATGTCGGGGGCACGGTTGGGTTCATCCACAAAAACAATTTCCTTCATATAGCTGCCGGCCGCCGTCATGGTGGGGCTGAGGGCAATATAAAAGACATTGTCGGTATCGTCGACCGTAACGGGATCAACCAGCGTGCTCTCATCGAAGGGCATATCGCTGTAGATGCCCAGGTCGGGATAGGTGACCTCGACATGGACGCGATAGGTCACGCCGTTTTCTTCATACTCGATGATACCGGGGCCGACATGGGCGGTTCTGTGCTCGGCCCAGCCGTCGCTGCCGACTTCGATCAGATCGATCTCAGAAGTGCGGCCCATATCATAGGGGTTGATCTCCTTTGTACTTCCGTCGGGATAGTACATGAAGAACCGGGCATCCCACCAGTCGTCTACGGGATAACTCCAGTCGTTGGTGACATAGATCTGCTCATTTCCATCGTTCCGCTGGAGCACGTGCATACGCAGCTCGGGCTCGGACGGTGCACCGGTCATGCCGTGTACAGGGGTCGAGGCCGAAACGCCCATGGGCAGGATAGAAAGGAGCATCATTACTGCAAGCAGTAAGCTCAACAGTCGTTTTTTCATATCTGTCTCTCCTTCGTGTGTTCTCTCTTTAAATAATTAAAGAATATATAAACTCAGTATATCAAACCAATCTATGGAAATCAAGGCAAACCCGCCCATTTTAATGTGCTGCGTAACCATTGGTCGTTATACAAAAATGCCCCCATGGTTGGAACCATGGGGGCAGATCCGTACATATTTTATTCCATAATCTCGGAAGTTTGGAAAAACACAAAGAAGTACTCGTCGCCGCTGACATAGAACTTCATCGTGACCGTGTCCACAGCTTCGAGATCGACCGTTTTCAGGTCAAATTCCAGCAGACCATCTTCGGCTGCAGATATGGTACCGGTTCGCATGAAAAGACTGCCGTCGGGCGGATTAAAGGCGCTGCAGTACATTTCGGTATCCGAACTGTAGGCCACCCGGAAGCGCATATAGCCGTTATCCAGGGGCTGCAGCTGCAGGCTGTGTACCGCAAAAGAGACCGTCTGCAGGTTGTTTCTTTCCGTGTATGCAGGTTCGATGACATCTCCGGCAGGCTGTCCGTTGGTCATGGACATAGCTGCACGGTTGGATTCCTCTGTATCGGGCTCGTCTTTGGGAATGCTCTCCTCGGACTGACCGATCGATCCGGATGCGTCAAAGGCGGCCGATGCATGGTTGGGCTCCAGAAGGCCGAAATTGTGATAGGCCAGCAGATTGCAGAGGTTGAACTGGTAGTTTGCCGCTGGTGTGATGCCATCGGCGCTGTCAGCCAGTAGCGCCTGCGCATAGGCACGCTGTCCTTCGAAGAAAGCGGCACTGCGGTCGGCACCTGTATGGAGTGCTTTCAGATAATGGTAATAGAAATAATAGAAATTGCTCTCGGCCATCTCCGCAAGGTCTGCATTGCAGTCGACACCATTGTTGGAGATCGTGGTCGTCGCCGAGAACATACCGACACAACCACCCTCCAGCGCCGCTGTGGTCAGGTTGTTATGCATACCATAGCCATTCGAGCAGGTCCAGCAGTCGAGATAATAAGGATGATCGTCCAGGACCGTATCAATGGTATCTGTATGGATCAGCGACTCACGGACTTCCTCGCCGTTCACATAGTAGCATTTATCAATATTATTTCGCTGACCATGGCTGTTGATGAGGAACTCCGCAATGCCGTTGGCATTTTCCGCTGCCAGATTTTCCGCTGTGAAGCCGCCGATGACATCGGTAGATACCGGATGGTCTCCCACCAGATTGCCATACAGACGGTAGGGAATATCCAGCAGGCCAAACTCGCTGTCCATACGTTCAAGGAAGATGCCCATATCATCGATGTGGGTATCCAATGCAAAAATGGGGTTGGAGAAATTGACAAGGTCGGGGCGCTCCAATCCGGTGTCCCCGACAAAGGTCATATACTTTTCCATAAAGGCAGAGTACATTCCCTTTTCCAGCGGCAGACGGGCTACCGGCCACTGTGGGACAAGATCCACATCCCAGTCTTCGGCAAAGTGATCACATACATTGTATCCATCGGCGATCTTTTCGGGATCGTTTTCAAAGTTGCTGTAGAACAGGTCGGTCAGGAAGGTGCCGCCTTCATCGATGGCAGAAGCCATCTGTACTTTATATTCCACCTCAAATGCCGGCACCATGGAAGGTGTGCCGAAAATCTGCACGCCGACGATCTCGCCTGTGCGTTCGGCAGCATCGGCCTGCAGCGCAGCATACAGTTCTTCGGCGTTGGCAAAGGCTGCACTGTCGGCCACAAGGACTTTTGCATCGGTGATCGATGCAAGATAGGTGCCAACGGCTTCCAGATCGGCTTCACTCATGGCTGCCGTATCCATAACGGCATAGAGATAGCGGCTGCGTGCTTCCACCTCTGCCAGCATGGCCCTGGCTTCCGCCTTGCGGCCAACGCCCATAAGGACTTCGGCAATGAAGCCTGTGGGGTTGATGATCTTTCGGCCGTTATGTACATAAGCGGTATCGACGATCAGCGCACGCAGATCGTCCTGTGTCAGATCGGGATCGATCTCCACCGCTGTGCCATAAAGACCCAGCACATAGGGCATGGTCCAGCTGAGGCCGCCGCTGCTCCAGTAGATATATTCTGTACCATAGAGGGTAGCAGCTGTCGTCCGTCCGGCTGCAGGGACATAGACCAGCGAAGGTCTGCCGCCGCCCCACTGCTCGGGAACCAGATTGCGATAGTCATTCTTATCGCTCATGGGAAGGAAGGACATGCCGCCGTACTCGCCGCAGAACCAGACCATGATGCCTGCTTCTTCACAGGCGGCAACAGCTTCTTCGAATGCTTCGGCATTTGCCTCGCTGCTGTCGATGTTATCAGAAAAGCCGACCATCGTGATTTTTTTGCCCTCGGGCAGGGTCTTGTTCTGCTCGATGATCTGATAGAGACATTCGGCATGGGTCAGCTGATCGGCTTCCCACGATGCATGGGCGTAGTAATAGACCTCTGCCTCGGGGGCTGTGCCGATGTCCTTACCGGCCAGCAGAGAAAGGACCGCCGGTCCATGCATGGAGTTGTTGGAATCAGTGTTATTGGTGTAGTGCAGGTCGATATCGGCATACTGCGCATGGTCGTCAATGGGCTGATCGACATAGGCAACGACAGCACCATCTCCTGTAAAACCGTACTTATGCAGAATATCCACATTCAGTCCCGGTGCCCTGCCCCATTCGATCAGTGCATCGGGGTCATAGCCCGAAGGCAGCTCAGCAAAGGTCGTTTGATCGCCGATGGTCAGCGAATAGGCCAGCGCAGGTGCCCGGGACAGGTCGGCCGTAATGTTATTTTTTCCTGTGTACCAAACTGTGGCATAGGGTTCCACGCCGTCGACGGCTTCGATCTGCGGCAGACTGCGGGTCACGGACAGCTCTGTGATGGCCCCATCCGGTTCGGGTGTGGGAACAGGATCGGGTTCTTCCTCCTCCATCTCGCCGATGGTCAGGCAGTTGGCCAGCGGGATCAGGTTGCCGATGGAGGGCACAACAAAGGCTTTGATGCAGCCGATATGACCATCACGGTTGTCGATCAACGCGCCGAAATCGGATGTCTTGCCAATGCCGATCTCGCCATAGAGATACTGCATCCCCAGCATCTGGCCGTCCGGACTGTACTGGACCAGCAGCAGGGTGTCGGCCGAAACCGAATGTCGGTTTGTGATGCTTGCTTCCACAACGAACTGATCTCTGGGAATGTAGGAAAACTCTTTAAGGGTCGAAGGGTCATACATACGCAGGCTGTTGATGGTGTATTTCTGCACGGCAGGATCAGGCGTGAGTTCGTTCTCCCTTTCCCCGATCTTCGGCTCGCTCAGCACATCAACGGTCTCCACATACCGGACCTTACCGGCATCCGGATAATCTTCATATCCGGCAAAGGCTGTCAACGATAGCATTATACTAAACGCCAACATAAAGGACAGACTTCGTTTCAAAGTTTTCATCTTTTCCCCTCCTGATGAAGTGTTGATAAAATTATTATTGCTCTTTTTCTACTGCATGTCAAACGCTGCAAAGGCATAAACTGCTTTGTGAGAAACTGAATCGAAGTAGCCTTTTCGTAAAATTACTGATTTGCATAGCAACAAAGTGTAAAAGTTAAAACCTTTACACAGATAATAAATAAAGATATTCTAAAACAAAAACAGAACATTTGTCTGTGAAGCTGTTCGGCTTCCGCAAAAAACACAAAATGCGAAGTAGTTCCTTTGCCTGACTTTCGCCGGTAAAGCACAGATCAGACACCTGATTGCCGCGTGGCATCTGTCGATAACCAACGCAGCTTCTCCCCTACCCTGCTCTGTACTCCGCAATTTTAAATCAAAATCTGCATAAAACTGTTTTCCGAAGGGCAGAATAACGACAAAGAAAATCGCGCACCTGATCCTACCTCTTTCCAACCGACCCAAAGCAGCCATCCATTCCTGACGCTTTCCGGCAAC
>JAFYOK010000079.1 GCA_017560175.1 Clostridia bacterium
TGAAGTTCCGTAACACAGCCCGTTACTGCCTGGGCAACCTGGACGGCTTCGATCCCAACAACCTGGTCAAGGTCGAGGAGATGCTGGAGCTGGATCGCTGGGCCATCACCAAGCTGAACGAGCTGACAAAGAAGTGCTTTGCCGCTTACGACAACTACGACTTCCACGTTGTTTCTCATGCCATTAACGACTTCTGCGTTGTTGAGCTGTCCAGCTTCTACCTGGATATCATCAAGGACAGACTGTACTGCGAAGAGAAGAACGGCCTCGAGCGCCGCAGCGCCCAGACCGCTCTGTGGATGATCCTCGATACCATCACAAAGCTGTTCGCACCCATCCTGTGCTTCACCTGCGACGAGATCTGGCTGGCTATGCCTCACCGCGCAGAGGACGATGCACGCAACGTCCTGTTCAACGACATGAACCAGCCTTATGCTGCGTACGAGCTGGCCGACATGGCATCCTGGGATGCTCTGATCGAGCTGCGTGACGGTGTCAACGCTGCTCTGGAGAAGGCTCGCGCTGCAAAGCAGATCGGTAAGCCTCTGGAAGCACACGTTACTCTGGTTACAGAGGGCGCCGTCGAAGAGCTGAAGGCTCTGCAGGCCAAGTTCGAGAGCCAGTGGGCAGACCTGTTCATCGTCTCCGACGTTGAGGTTTCCGACGATGCAGAACTCTTTGCCAAGGGCATGGAGACCGCAATTGCAGGCGTTCGCGTTCTGGTCGAAGAGGCCAAGGGTGAGAAGTGCACACGCTGCTGGAAGCATCATACATCCATCGGCACAGAGAACGGCCACGAGGAGCTCTGCCCCCGCTGCGCCGCTGTCGTCGCCAAGATGGCTTAATTCCAAACATCATTTCATTTATGATACAGAAAAGCACTCGACCATAAAGGTCGGGTGCTTTTTGCATAGAGTGACTTCGACTTGCGCAACAGGGCAGAGGAGAGTATAATAAGAACATATTTGGAAAGAGGAGGGAAGCCTCTGTGGTCACATTGGAGCCCATCACCCAGCAGAATTTCAAGGCAGTCATTGCCATGGAACTGGAAGAAAGCCAGAAAAGCTACGTCCAGACCAACGAGTATTCCATTGCCCAGAGCTATATCTATCCCGAGTTTCGGCCCATGGCCATCTGCAAAGACGGCACGCCGGTGGGATTTCTGCTCTGGTGTATCGACACCGACGAGGATGCCTATTGGATCTATCGTCTGATGCTTCACAAGACCGAGCAGCATAAGGGATATGGCACCCGGGCGCTGTCGGTGCTGATGGATATGCTCAAGGGTGATCCCGACCGCCGCTGCATCTATATCAGCGCATTCCCCGACAACGAAGTGGCGCTTACGGCCTATCGCAAGTTCGGCTTTGTGGATGACGGACGAGAGATCAACGGCGAGACCGTCCTGCGCTACGACTTCTAAGCAAGGAAGAGAAAAGGAGAGAAAAGGTTATGAAATACATGAAGCAGTTCTGCATCATCATGGCAGTTGCTTTTGCGGGCGAAGTGCTCAAGGCGCTGCTGCCCTTTCCCATTCCGGCCAGCATCTATGGCCTTGTCCTCATGCTTCTGCTGCTGATGAGCGGCGTTCTGCCGCTGGCGGCCGTAGAGGATACAGCCGATTTCCTGGTATCCATCATGCCGGTCATGTTCATTCCTGCCGCTGTCGGCCTGCTGGACGCATGGCCTGCGCTGCAGCCTGTCCTGGTTCCCGTCACCGTCATCATGGTGCTGACCACCGTTATCGTCATGGTGGTTACAGGTCGCCTGACCCAGCTCTTTATGAAGCTGCAGAACAAGAAGGAGGAAAAGTAAGATGGACAAGATGATCTCTGCATCGAGCTTTTTCGGTGTTGCCCTGTCGCTGGCCGCCTATATGATCGGTCTGGCGCTCCAGAAGAAGTTTAAAAAGGGTATTTTCAATCCGCTGCTCATTTCCATCGTACTGGTCATCGGCACCCTGCTGATCGCCGGCATCGAATATAAAGAGTATAACGTCAGCGCATCCTATCTGGGTTATCTGCTGACCCCCACCACCATCTGTCTGGCCATCCCCCTGTACCGCAAGCTGGATCAGCTCAAGAAGAACTTCTGGGCCATCATCGGCGGTATCACTTCGGGAGCGGTCACCAGTATGGGTTCGGTATTCCTGCTGTCGCTGGCCTTTGGCCTTGACCACAGCATGTACGCCACTCTGCTGCCCAAGAGCATTACCACCGCCATCGGTATGGGCATTTCCGAAGAGTTCGGCGGTGTTGTCACCATCACGGTTGCCGTCATTATTCTGACCGGTGTATTGGGGAATATCATCTGCCAGGCCGTCTGTAAGCTGGCAGGCATCACCGATCCTGTTGCCAAGGGTATTGCCATCGGCTCTGCATCCCATGCCATCGGTACCTCCAAGGCCATGGAGATCGGTGAAGTCGAAGGTGCTATGAGCAGTCTTTCCATTGCCGTATCGGGCATCATCACCGTTCTGCTGGCATCCTTCTTTGCCGGACTGATTTAATTAAACCGAGACAATAAAAAAGCACCCGATGTATATCGGGTGCTTTCTGTATCTTTGAGGGGAATTACTTCTTTTCGGCCAGCAGGTCGCGGATCTCAGCCAGCAGCTCCTCGGTTGTGGGACCCTTGGGAGGTTCGGGCTTGGGCTCTTCCTTCTTCTTGGCATTATTCATCAGCTTGACGAAGAAGAAGATGGAAACGGCAACCAGCAGGAAGTCGACGATGGTCTGGATAAAGTTACCGTAGGTGATGGCACTTTCGGCCTTGACAACAGCGCCGGCAGCATCGAGAACCTCGGGGCTCAGGACGATTTTCAGCTGGGTGAAATTGACCTTGCCCATGAAGATGCCCAGGATGGGCATGATGAGGTCGTTGACCAGCGAGGTGACGATCTTACCGAAGGCAGCACCGATGATAACACCGACGGCCATGTCGATGACATTACCCTTGAATGCAAATTTTTTAAATTCGTTCCACATACAATTCACTCCTGTAATAGATTGGTATGGTTTGATTGTAGCAGGCTTTTGCGCGATAATCAAGCACCATTCTGCAGAAAATGACATTTTCCATCGAATTACAGGCCAAGTGGAAAAAGTGCCATGCTTGACAAAGGCGGTAAAGGAAGTATAATGATAAGTGCGGAGCTTTTGCAAAGCACCGCCTGATACA
>JAFYOK010000080.1 GCA_017560175.1 Clostridia bacterium
AAATTGTAGTCATACTCTGATTTATTACAATTTCTATATTATGCAACCACACCAAAACAGGGAGTGAAATCACATGAGAGAGATCAACGCACTGGAAATTACCGCTGCGGTCAAGCGTCTTTGCATGGAAGCCAACTCGTTCCTGCCTGCCGATGTCAAGGGCCGTATCTGCGCTGCCTGCGAGAACGAACCCTGGGATCTGGCCAGAAACATTCTGGGCATCATCAAGGAAAACTTCGAAATCGCTGAAGAGAAGTTCGTCCCCGCCTGCCAGGATACCGGCGTTGCCTGCGTATTCCTCGAGATCGGTCAGGACGTTCACATCAACGGCGATCTGAATGCAGCCATCAACGAAGGCGTCCGTCAGGGCTATGACGAAGGCTGCCTCCGCAAGTCGGTCGTCCGCGATCCCCTGGACCGCGTCAACACCAAGGACAACACACCTGCCATGATCTACTACGATATCGTCCCCGGCGATAAGCTGAAGATCACCGTTGCCCCCAAGGGCTTCGGCAGTGAAAATATGAGCCAGATCAAGATGCTCAAGCCTTCCGACGGCCTGCAGGGCGTCAAGGACTATATCCTCAAGGTCGTTGAGGAAGCCGGTCCCAATCCCTGCCCCCCCATCGTTGTCGGCGTTGGCATCGGCGGTACCTTTGATAAGGCTGCCTACCTGGCCAAGAAGGCACTGATGCGCTCGACAGATGTACGCAATGCAGATCCCATGTATGCAGACCTCGAAAACGAGATGCTGGAAAAGATCAATGCACTGGGCATCGGTCCTCAGGGCGTTGGCGGCAAGACAACCGCTCTGGCCGTCAACATCGAGCAGATGGCAACACACATCGCCGGTCTGCCCGTAGCTGTCAACATCAACTGCCACGTTACCCGCCACCAGTCCCTTGAACTGTAAGGAGGAGGAGAAAGTTATGGAAAAGCGCATCACCACTCCCCTGACCCTGGAAAAGGTCAAGGATCTGAAGGCCGGCGACAGTGTTCTGATTTCGGGCGTTATCTATACCGCCCGTGACGCTGCACACAAGCGCCTCTGCGAGCTGGCTGCCGAAGGCAAGGAAATGCCCTTCGACGTTCAGGATTCCATCATCTACTTCGTTGGCCCCGCACCTGCCAAGGGCGACCAGGTCATCGGTTCGGCCGGTCCTACCACCAGCTACCGTATGGACGCCTATTCCCCCACCATGATCGCGCTGGGTCAGCGCGGCATGATCGGTAAGGGCAAGCGCAGCCCCGAGGTCGTTGCTGCCATGAAGGAGCACGGCGCTGTTTACTTCGGTGCCATCGGCGGCGCAGGTGCCTACCTGGCCCGCTGTATCAAGAAGGTCGACATCGTCTGCTACGAGGATCTGGGCGCTGAGGCGGTCCGCCGTCTTGAAGTCGAAGATCTTCCCGCTTTCGTCATCATCGACAGCGAAGGCAACAACCTGTATGAGAACGGCCGCAAGGCTTATCTCGAGACCCTCAAGTAAACCCCATCCCACTCTGTAAAATCTATCAGCCATTAGATTTTAGATAAACGAATAGAGGTATTGAACAATGGAAAAGAAAAAACTGGTCATCGGTGTTATCGGTGCTGACGTTCACGCTGTCGGCAATACCATTCTGAACCGTGCATTCCTGGATGCAGGTTTCGACGTCACAAACCTCGGCGTTCTGGTTCCTCAGGAAGAGTTCATCCAGGCTGCCGTCGAAGTCGGCGCTGACGCCATCGTCGTTTCCTCCCTGTATGGTCATGGCGAGATCGACTGCACAGGCATGAGAGAAAAGTGCGACGAAGCCGGCCTGAAGGGCATCCTGCTGTATGCAGGCGGCAACCTGGTCGTTGGTAAGGTTCCCGTCGAAGAGATCGTCCGCCGCTATAAGGCTATGGGCTTCGACAGAGCTTTCGGCCCCGGCACAGATCCTCAGGTCACCATCGACTGCCTGAAGGAAGACCTGGGCATCGCTGAATAATCTCACCCCAAAGAAGGTATCGGCATGAAAGCCATTTTACTGATCGACTTCGGCAGCACCTATACCAAGGTCACTGCCGTTGACGCAGACACAGAAACCATTCTGGGCACTTCTCAGAGCTATACCACCATTGAGACCGACATCATCAACGGCCTCAACAATGCGGTCGCGCTGCTCCGCGAAAAGATCGGCGACATTGAGTTTGCCGAACAGTATGCCTGCTCCAGCGCCGCAGGCGGCCTCCGTATGGTTGCCATCGGCCTGGTCCCCGAGCTGACCGCCAAGGCAGCCCGTCAGGCTTCTCTCGGTGCCGGCGCCAAGGTCATCAAGACCTACTCCTATGAGCTGACCGAAAGCGACCTGCAGGAGATCGACCGCATCAACCCCGACATCTGCCTGCTGACCGGCGGCACCGATGGCGGCAATAAGGAAAATATCGTTTACAATGCCAATATGCTGGCCCGCTCCAAGGGCAACTTCCCCATCATCATCGCAGGCAACCGCAACTGTGCGGATACCTGTGCTGAGATCCTGAAGGACAAGCAGATCCACATCTGCGAAAATGTCATGCCCCGTCTCGATATCCCCAATGTCGAACCGACCCAGGCCAAGATCCGCGAGATCTTCCTGGAGCAGATCGTTAAGGCAAAGGGCCTGTCGAACGCTGAAGCACTGGTCAAGGGCATTCTGATGCCCACACCTTCGGCTATGCTGACCGCTATGAATCTGCTGGCCAAGGGTACCAAGAACGAAGCCGGCATCGGCGACCTTCTGGGTGTCGACCTGGGTGGTGCCACCACCGACATCTATTCGATGTCCTACGGCCTTCCCACCACCGGCGGCGCAGCCCTCAAGGGTCTGCGAGAGAACTACGCCAAGCGTACCGTTGAAGGCGACATCGGCATGCGCTATTCGATCCACGGCATCGTTGATGCAGGCGGCATCGAGCGCGTTGCGGAACTGTCGGGCCTCCACGAGGATCGCTGCCGTGAGCTGATCGAGTATCTCTCGGTCCACACCGACGTTGTTCCTGCCGACGATGATGACGAGCTGGAAAAGCTGGATTTCGCCCTGGCCTCCCTGGCCATCGAAACAGCGGTCACCCGTCATGCCGGCCGCCTGGAGCCCTTCTATTCCCCCATGGGCATCAGCTATATGCAGACCGGCAAGGATCTGACAGCCGTTAAGACGGTCATCGTCACCGGCGGCGCTCTGATCCACACCAAACGTACCGCGGCCATCGCCGCACATGCCCAGTTCAGCCCCCTGGACGCCATGTCCCTCAAGCCCAAAGAGGCACAGGTTCTGGTCGACCGCAAGTACATCCTTGCTGCCATGGGTCTGCTGAGCACCGTTTACCCTGACATTGCATTGAGAATTATGAAAAGGGAGTTAGTTTAAAGATGGAACTCGAAATCAAGAATAAAAGACTGACCGACGACGAATTTTATAAGATTCGTAAGGAGATCCTGGGCACATGGGAAACCGGCGCACAGGTCGACCTGGATGACGCTATCGCCTTCCACAAGTCTCTGCCCGAGCACAAGAACTTCGCAGCCAAGCTGAACAAGGCTAAGGAGACAGGTGCTACCCTGATCCAGCCCCGTGCCGGTGTTGGTCTGATCGAAAACCACATCGAACTGCTGAAGCATCTGCAGGACGAGGGCGAAGCTGATCTGCTGCCCACAACCATCGACTCTTACACACGTCAGAACCAGTATGAGAACTGCGCAGAAGGTATCCGTCGTGAGAAGGAAGGTATGGCCAACGGCAACTACCGTCCCTTCCTGAACGGCTTCCCCGCAGTTAACCACGGTGTCCACGGCTGCCGCGAGCTGGTCAACGCTCTGGACACACCTCTGCAGGTTCGCCACGGCACACCTGATGCCCGTCTGCTGACCGAGATCACCTATGCCGGTGGTTTCACCTCCTACGAGGGCGGCGGTATCTCCTACAACATCCCCTACGCTAAGAATATTCCCATCGAGCAGACCATGCGCGACTGGCAGTATGTCGACCGTCTGACCGGTATCTATGAGGAAGCCGGCGTCACCATCAACCGTGAGCCCTATGGTCCTCTGACCGGCACACTGGTTCCTCCCTGCATCTCCCACGCCGTTGCCATCATCGAGGCTCTGGCTGCTGCTGAGCAGGGCGTTAAGCACCTGACCGTTGGCTACGGCCAGCTGGGCAACCTGATCCAGGACGTTGCTGCGATCCGTACACTGGAAGAGCTGACCAACGAGTACCTGGAGCGCTTCGGCTACACCGGCGTTACAGTCACCACCGTCTTCCACCAGTGGATGGGCGGCTTCCCCGCCGACGAAGCTAAGGCATTCGGCGTTATCTCCTGGGGTGCTGCTACAGCTGCTCTGGCTAAGGCTACAAAGGTCATCGTCAAGACT
>JAFYOK010000081.1 GCA_017560175.1 Clostridia bacterium
CCGGCGGCGCCCCCATCGAAGCCATCGGCCACGACATGCAGCTGACATCTGCAAAGGTCGAGGCGACCTGCGAAAATAACGGTAAGGAAGCCGTTTATACCTGCGCAAACAACTGCGGTCATACCACCGGCGGCGCACCCATTGAGGCCATCGGCCATGATTACGACAATGGCGTTGTTACCACTCAGCCTACTTGCGAAGCACCCGGCGTGAAGACCTTCACCTGCCGAAATGACAGCAAGCACACCTATACCGAGGCTGTGGATATGCTGGGCCATAAGTGGGATAACGGCACAGTTGCCCATGCGGCAACCTGCACTGAAGACGGTGAGATGCTGTATACCTGCCTGAACAACAGCCTGCATACACGCACCGCGCCCATCGCGGCCAACGGCCATAAGGATGAAAATCCTGCCGACTACAAGTGCGATGTCTGCGGCACCAATCTCTGTGCAAACCACAGCGCACAGACCGTTCCCGGTTATGCGGCGACCTGCGAGACCGACGGTCTGACCGACGGCAGCAAGTGCTCCAAGTGCGGCGAGATCCTGACTGCACAGCAGCCCATCGAGGCACTGGGCCACGACTACAACGAAGGCATTGTTACAACCCAGCCCGGTTGTGAGACACCCGGCGTAAAGACCTTCACCTGCCGAAACGACGGCAAGCACACCTATACCGAAGATGTTGCTCCCATCGGCCACAGTTATCAGAGTGTTGTTACCGCACCTACCTGCACAGCAGAAGGCTACACCACCTATACCTGCGGCAACTGCGGCGACAGCTACGAAGCCGACCGCAAGCCTGCATCGGGCCATACCTACTGGACACAGTTCAGCTGGCAGACCGACTTCAGCGGCGCGGCAGCAACAGCCGTCTGTGATGGCTGCAACGATACACAGCAGCTGACCTGCACCGTCACCGGCGCATGGGATCAGATCAACGGTAAGATGAAGTTTACCGCCAAAGCGGTGGTGGACGGTGAGACAGTTACTGATGTTCAGTACATCCATCTGCTGGTTTCCGACAATACTCTGATTATTGTCAACTCTGCGGCACAGGCAGAGGAAAGCGTGGAAATGGTCATCATGGTGGCCGGCTACACCAACGGTAAGATGAATGGCTGTCTGGTGGAAAAAGATATCACGGGCATTACCGAAATCGGCCTGACCGTTTCGGGCGACCTGCAGGTATTCTTCCTCCATCCCGATACCTACGCACCTCTCTTCTAAAATCATCGGCCCCCGAAATGATCGGGGGCCGATTTTTGTTCTGTTGCCTTTCCGTGTTTATCATGCTAAAATAAGACATAATACAAAATCTCATTCCGGAAGGGAAGTCGGGTTTATGGAATATACCATCGGTACAAGAGTATTCAACGACTGGGAGATCACGGCCGAGATCGGCGAAGGTTCTTACGGCAAGGTCTATCAGCTGCGTAAAGAGAATTTCGGCATTGTAGCAAACGGCGCCCTTAAAGTCCTGCGTATTCCGCGCTCCAATTCTGATGTCAAGGATGCCCTCAGCCAGGGCATGGACGAGCAGTCGGTCACCGGCTACTTCAAGGGCATCGTCGAGGAGTTCATGCGTGAAGTGGCCGTCATGTCGGATATGAAGAGCCATCCCAACATCGTCGGCTGCCAGGATTATGCCATCGTGGCCCACGAGGGCAGCATGGGCTGGGATATCCTCATCCGTATGGATCTGCTGACCCCGCTGCAGAGCTGGCAGATCGATCATCCCATGGACGAGGCCGAAGTACGCCGCCTGGGCATCGACCTCTGCGAGGCGCTGGTCCATTGCCAGCAGCGCGGCCTGATCCACCGCGACATCAAGCCTGCCAACATCTTTGTCGATGATCTGGGACGCTACCGCCTGGGTGACTTCGGCGTGGCACGTACAGCCGACAAGACCATGGGCGGTATGTCCAAGCAGGGCACCGAAAATTATATGGCGCCCGAAGTCTATCTGGGCAAGCCCTACGGCCCCACCGTGGATATCTACTCGCTGGGCATGGTGCTCTATCAGCTGATGAACGGCGGCCGTCTGCCTTTCTATCCGCTGCCTCCTGCCCCCATTGAGTTTTCCCATCGTTTCGAGGTGCTCAAAAAGCGTATGGGCGGCGAGCAGATGCCTCCTCCGGTCCACGCAAGCGAGGACATGGCCGCCATCATCCTCAAGGCCTGCGCCTTTGATTCGGCAAATCGCTACCGTACCGCGGCCGAACTGATGGAAGCGCTGAAGGGCAGCGGCAAGCAGCAGCCCAAGGCAGCACAGACCATGGCCGATCCCATTCCTTCGGCGCCTCCTTCCGGCGGCTTCGCCTTTGCACCGTCTGCCGGAGATGAAACCATCGGTCCCGGTTTTGCCCCCAAGGCACCGTCTGCCGATGCCACCATCGGCCCCGCTTTTGCCTTTACGCCGCCTGCGCCCACGGCTGAGCCTGCACCCAAGGCCGAAACGCCGAAAACCGAAGAACAGTTCTCCATGATCGTCGATTTCTGGTTCCCCGCCGATAAAACAGATGTGGTTGTCGGCGGCAGTATCCGTCAGGGCAAAGTCCATACAGGTGATGCCATCATGGTCAGAAAGATGAACGGACAGCAGTTGGCTGCCCAAGTCGTCGATATCGTGATCGACCAGGACAGTGTTCCCGGTGCTGCCAGGGGGGACGAGGTCCTCATAATGCTGAGCGGCTTGCAGAAGGGGGATATCGCCAACGGCGATGTCCTGCAGGGCGGCGCACAGCCTAAGGCCGGAATGGGCAGCTTCCGTATGAATATCGAGAGTGCCTTTGCTGTGCCTCAGGGTCTGGTGGTCACCGGTGTCGTCACCGGCGGCCCCGTGCATAAGGGAGATTCCATCATCATTCAGCGCCGTAATGGCAGCTATCGTACGGTTCAGGTTGCAGGCATCGAGCGCTATGGCGTTATTATCGAAAGTGCAGCCCCCGGCGAGGGTATCGGTATTCTGCTGACCGGTCTGGCCGTAGGGGATGCCGAAGCCGGAGATCAGCTGTCGGCCGGCGCATCCGAAATCAAGTCGGCCTTCGCACAGTCTCAGCCCCAGGCGCAGCCGCAGAGGCAGGCAGAAGGTTTCAGTCTGACCATTGATAATGCATTTGCCATTCAGGGCCGTGGTGTGGTCGTCACCGGCTGGGTAATTGGTGAGACCATCCGTAAGGGTGATGCCGTCACGCTGGTCTGCAAGAATGGCACGCGATACAACAGTAAGGTTGCAGGTATCGAGAATAACCGCAGACTGCTGGATTTTGCCGAACCGGGTACGGCTGTCGGCATCCTGATGTCCGATATCCGCCTCGATCAGGTGTCCGTAGGCGATCTGCTGACCCGCCGCGGCGCTGCTGTGGGTACCGGATCTGCTCAGACCCAGGCAGTCCATACGTCTTTTGATCCCGAAAAGATCTTCTATGCAGTTCAGGAGCGCCATCCGAGAATTACACCGGGAAAAGGTATCTATCACATGGATTCCTTTGATGCCCTGTGCAGTACTCTTGGCATTCCGGCAGGGGAGTTGGTCTGGCTCTGCCACGACGATACATGGCTCAAGCGCGGCAAGCAGGGTTTTGCGCTGACCGAGCGTGGCATTTATGTCAAGAGTATGGGCTATGATACGGTCTTTATAACCTGGAAGCAGTTTGCCAATGGCAGATTGACCTGGGACGAGAAACAACCGTGGGAATGTCAGGTCGGCGGTGTGCCGGTCTATTATTGCACCAGCGGCACGCAGGAACAGAAAACGTTCCGCGCCTTCTATGAGGACCTGCATAAGACCATGCAGAATGCGCTGCATCATAAATAAAGATTTAAAGCCGCAGGCCTGCCGCCTGCGGCTTTTTGTTGTGTAGAGAAGTTGTGTAATATAGATGTGTTATGCCTGTGGCCTGAAATGTGTTTGCTGCGTATAAAGCCTC
>JAFYOK010000006.1 GCA_017560175.1 Clostridia bacterium
CTATTGCAGAGTTTACAAAAAACAGATAAGATATTTATGCAATATGAAAAAACAAGAAAAATAATGGGAGAAAAGAGACATGACAATTTTTGATGTATTTGCCCTCTGCGGCGGTCTTGCGCTTTTCCTGTATGGTATGAACCTCATGGGCGACGGCCTGGAAAGAAAGGCCGGCGGCCAGCTGAAGGATCTGCTGGAACGCATGACTTCCAACACATTCAAGGGCTTTATGCTGGGTATGGGCGTTACAGCTGTTATCCAGTCTTCTTCGGCTACAACTGTTATGGTTGTCGGTTTTGTTAACTCGGGCGTTATGAGCCTGCGTCAGGCCATCGGCATCATCATGGGTGCCAACGTTGGTACAACCGTTACTGCGTGGATCCTCAGCCTTACAGGCATCCAGGGCAGCAGCTTCCTGATGCAGATCCTCAAGCCCTCCAACTTCTCGCCTGTTCTGGCGCTGATCGGTATCGTCCTCTATATGTTCACCAAGAAGTCCTCCAACAAGGACACCGGTGCCATTCTGCTGGGCTTTGCCATTCTGATGACCGGTATGGAAGCTATGTCGGGCGCTGTTGCACCCCTCAAGACCATGCCTGAGTTTGCCAACATTCTGCTGCTCTTCCAGAATCCCATCCTGGGCGTTCTGGCCGGTGCAGTTCTGACCGCCATTATCCAGAGCTCCTCGGCTTCTGTCGGTATCCTGCAGGCCCTGTGTGTCACCGGTGCGGTTACTTACGGTGCGGCTATTCCCATCATCATGGGTCAGAACATCGGTACCTGCGCAACTGCCATGATCTCTTCGGTCGGTGCAAGCAAGAATGCCCGCCGTACCTCTCTTATCCACCTGTATTTTAATGTCCTGGGTACAACAGTCTGCCTGATCGCTTATGCGATTGCTTACTATGTCGTCAAGCCTGCACTGATCTTTATGCCCATCGATGCAGCCGGTATCGCTGTTGTCCATACCGCATTTAACCTGATCACCACCACCATCATGCTGCCCATGGCCGGCCTTCTGGAAAAGATGGCCTACGCCACCATCAAGGACGATGCTTCCGACGAGCCTCAGCAGGCCTTCGAGCTGTCTCTGCTGGATGAGCGTCTGCTGGCCACACCCACCGTTGCTGTCGAGCAGTCCCGTCTGGTTGCCAACATGATGGCTGAGTTCTCCTTTGATGCCTGCCGCAAGGCCATGACTCTGCTGGACAACTTTGACCAGAGTGTCTATGATGAAGTTGTCGAGCTGGAAGGCCGTGTCGATACCCTGGAAGACAAGATGGGTACCTATCTGCTGGCTCTGGGCCGTCAGTCCCTCAGCGAGGCTGATACCAGCGAAGTCGCGCTGCTGCTCCACTCCATCGGTGATCTGGAGCGCATCGGTGACCATGCCCTGGGTCTGGCCAAGACAGCTGAGGAGATCCGTACCAAGGAGATCGCTTTCTCCGAGAGCGCACAGAAGGATATTATGACCCTGCGTATGGCCATTGCCGATATCATGGGTTATACCATCAATGCCTTTACACAGCATGACCTCCAGGCTGCACACCACGTTGAGCCTCTGGAGCAGATCGTTGATGTTCTGCGCGTCAAGATGAAGGAAGGTCACATCGACCGTATGCAGACCGGTATGTGCACACAGCAGACAGGTTTCGTTTATTCCGACCTGATCACCAACTGCCAGCGCATTTCCGACCACTGCTCCAACCTGGCTGTTACTCTGATCCGTACAGATGTTGACAAGATGGATGCCCATGCATATCTGGGCAGCCTCAAGGCCGGCGAAGACAGAGAGTTCATCGAACTGTATAATCAGTACAAGAAGAAGTATAATCTGGACTAAGTCCGATCCATACACCCCGTCTGCAGCTTGCAGGCGGGGTGTTTATGAATGACCCACAGGAGGGTAAATTATGATCTATATCGTCGAAGATGATGATAATATCCGTCAGATGGAAGCCTACGCCCTGCAGGGCAGCGGATTTTCCACACGCGAGTTTACTTCGGGCAGCGAGTTTTTTGCCGCCTGCGAACAGGAAGTTCCCGAAGTGGTTTTGCTGGATATCATGCTGCCCGGCATCGATGGCCTGACCATTCTCAAGATGATCCGCGAAAATCCCCGACTTAAGTCGATCGGTGTCATTATGGTCACGGCCAAGAGCTCCGAACTGGATGCCGTCATGGCGCTGGACAAAGGCGCCGATGACTATATTTCCAAGCCTTTTGGCATCATGGAGCTGCTTTCCCGAACCAAGGCCCTCATGCGCCGCGTCAACAACAGCAGCCCTACCAGTTATCAGTTGGAAGAAATCCATATCGATGACGAGCGTCATGTCGTCACGGTGGCCGGACAGGCGTGTATGCTGACCTTTAAGGAATACGAGCTGCTGAAATATATGGTGGTCAACCGCGGTATTGTTCTGACCCGTGACCGTCTGATGGATGCCGTCTGGGGTACCGATTACGAGGGCGGCAGCCGCACGGTGGATATGCATATCAAGACCCTGCGTCAGAAATTGGGTGAAAGCGGCAGCCGTATCAAGACAGTCCGCAATGTTGGTTATAAGATCGAGTAGGAGAGACTTCACAATGCATAGAACTTCCATGGAAAACAAGATCAATATGCGTCTCTTCTTCATGGGTGTTATGGGTATGGCGCTGACAGCTGTAATTATCCTGCTCTTTTTCCGTTCGACCTTTTATGCCCAGGCGGAAGCCAATATCGAGCAGATCGTCGATGTCATTTCCATGACCTATGAGCAGCAGAACGGACAGATCGACCTTCGTGTTTATGAGAGTGAGGAGTATCGTCTGACCTTGATCGCCCCCAACGGAGAAGTCCTTTTTGAAAGCAAGGGTGATCCGCTGCTGATGGAGGACCACTCCACCCGTCGGGAGGTCATGGATGCCATCAAAAACGGTTCGGCGCAATGTACCCGTCATTCTTCCACCATGGGTGTTGATACCTACTATGCGGCTGTACGGCTGTCGGACGGCAACATCCTGCGTATTGCTCAGGCTGTGGATGCCATGTGGAACATGTATGACAAGGCCATCCCCGTCATCGGAGTGGTGGTCATCGTTATTCTGTTGGTTTCCATTCTGCTCTCCTATCTGCTGACCCGTCAGCTGATCACGCCCATCATCCGTATGGGCAGCGATCTGGAGAATATTGATGAAAATATCCCCTATCCCGAGCTGGAACCTTTCGCCGACAGTCTGAAGGAATATCAGCTGCGTGAACGGCAGAACGAAAAGCAGCGCAAAGAGTTCACAGCCAATGTATCTCATGAGCTGAAAACGCCGCTGACCTCCATTTCGGGCTATGCCGAGATGCTGGAATACGGCATGTGCCGTCCCGAAGATGTGAAGACCTTCGGCGGACGTATCCATGCCGAAGCGGCACGTCTGATTACACTGGTCGGCGATATCATTCGTCTGACCCAGATGGATGAAGCCGATGCACCGCCCAATCTGGAAAAAATCGACCTGGCACATGTTGCCGCTGCAGCTGCCGATCGTCTGGATCTGCAGGCAGAAAAAGCAGAAGTCACATTGATGGCGCGTGGGGAATCGGCCCGTATGATGGGCAATGCCCGTATGTTGGAGGAGATGGTTTATAATCTCTGCGACAATGCCATCCGTTATAACACATCGGGCGGTCATGTCTGGCTGACCACCGGCGTGGATATCCGCAACCGTGCCTATATCGAGGTCAAAGATGATGGCATCGGTATTCCCGAAAGCCACCAGAGCCGCATTTTTGAGCGTTTCTATCGCGTGGATAAGAGCCACAGCAGAGCTACCGGCGGCACAGGTCTTGGCCTGGCCATCGTCAAGCATGCGGCATCACTGCTGGGCGGCGAGATCACACTGGAATCCAAGGAAGGTATCGGTACCACCATCACGGTATGGTTCCCGGCAGCAGAATAAAGTTAAAAAAGCCGAAGGCAGATGCCTTCGGCTTTTTCTTGTGTTTCCGATACGCGCATGTTATAATAAACTGTCAAGATATAGCCAAAACCCCTATGCAAATACAGGAGAATCAAAATGACAGATAAAATCATCAAAAAACTGGACAAGTTTTTTCTTGCCTTTTTGATCATCAATCCCTTCCTCGACGTTGTGACCGGTGTTTACATCAAAGTACTGGAGACCCTTTCGGGCAACAACTTCGATACGCTCACCATTCCCGTTACCCCCAGCTTGCTGGTGCGTATGATGGTCCTTGTACTCTTTGCCCTCTATGCCCTCATTTCGCTGGATAAGAAGGCCATTGGCGCTGCAATACCGGTAGCTGTGGCCTGGGTCATGTCGGTGGTCGGTGAGATTCTTTTCTTTTATTCGTTTGCGCTCTATACCGACGTACAGTACATTGCCCGCTTTGCCTATAACTTTGCCGTTGTTCTGGTTTATATGCAGGTCTTCCGCCGCATGGGAATCGGCAGGGAAGAGCTGATGGACAAGCTGAGCGATGTCCTCGCACTGTCTCTGCTCATGCTGTCGGCCACC
>JAFYOK010000082.1 GCA_017560175.1 Clostridia bacterium
CGGCAGATACTGCCGATACACCCCACTTTTCGGCTTCAAAGACCGAGAAGCCGAGGCTCTGGATGGCATCGACGATGAGATAGATGCCGCGTTCTTTGCAGAAGGTACCCAGCGCCTGCAGATCGGCCTTGTAGCCGTTGCCCGACTGGACATGGCTGAGGACGATCATGCGTGTATGTTCATCGGTTGCATCCATAAACATCTGTGCAGGCAGATATTCGCCCTCTGCAGCAGGCAGAACACGGGTCTCGATGCCACGCAGCCTGCGCGCGTTGAGGCAGGGCATGAGCACCGAGGGGTGTTCGATATCGCAGACCAGAATGTTGTCGCCGGGTTTGAAATCATCAAAGCCCATAAGGATATGAGAAATACCCTCGTTGGTGTTGCGGGTAAAGGCGACCCCTTTGGGGTCGGCTGCACCGATGAGGGTGCAGATTTTCTGACGTGTGGCGTCGGCAAGATCGAAGAAGGTCTTGCGGCCGGGGCCGCCGCGCTCGATGGCGGCAGCAGAGGAGGCCCAATCAGTGAAATACTGTTGGGCGGCAGCGGCACCGAAGGTGGTGCCGCCGCAGTCGTATGCGCAGTCGAGATAGGTGCAGATCTTTGTGACCGGCACCTGGGCGCGGAGTTCATGTACCCAGTTCATGGCTTAGTCCTTCACTTCTACGATCATTTCGATCTCGACGGGGATATTCATAGGCAGAGAAAATACGCCGATGGCCGAGCGGGCATGGCGGCCCTTTTCTCCAAAAACTTCAAAGAGCAGATCGGAAGCGCCGTTGATGACACCGGGCTGTCCGTAGAAGCCATCGGCACAGGCTACGAGACCCAGCAGCTTGACGATGGATTTGACCTTGGACAGGTCACCCAGTTCGGCCTTGAGGTTGGCCATCAGGTTGAGGGCGGTCACCTTGGCGGCTTCATAGGCTACATCGGGGGTGATCTCAGCGCCGACTTTGCCTTTATAGAGTACTTCGCCCTGTACGATGGGGCCTGCACCCGAAAGATAGAGAAGATTGCCCTGGCGCTTGCAGGTGACATAGGAGCCAATGGGGGCCGATACCGGGGGAAGGGTCAGCCCCAAGGCTTCCAGCTTGGCTTCGGGGGTCATTTTACTTGACCTCCTCGGCCATGCCGACCTTGACCAGCAACTTGCAGTATTCTTCGACGGCCTCGGGAGCGTAGATGCCGAACTCATAGGCGATCTCGCAGGCAGCTTCGGCCGAGGTGCGCTTGCCGTCCAGGACATAGTCGACGGCTGTGCCGACCGAGTGACCCAGAACAGGCATATACTTTGCGGTGAAGGCCTCGATGGCAGCATCGGTCTCGGCATCGATCATGCCCGACATCTTATCGATCATCATGGGGACATTCTTGAGGCGGCGGACAACGGTGGTGCACTTGTCCTTCTGGCTCTTGGTGACGATGTTTTTGATGGGACGTGTCAGGGGATTCCAGCCGACAATGGCCTTGGCAACGGCGGTCAGGCGAGCCTTTTCGGCATCCAATTCTTCCTGGTCGCAGTCGACCCAGTTCTTGAAGTCATCAATACCGGCAAGACGCCAGTTGAGGTAGCGAACCAGGCGGCCATGGTAGAACTTGCGGTCGAGGGTACCGCGGTTCATCTTGGTCTGCAGTTCGGTGATGTAGGCAGCAGCGCGGCCCAGGCCTGTGTTGCAGATCTCGCCGATGTCGGCAGGCTCCAGGTTGGAGAGGCTGTAGGCATAAGCAGCCGCCAGAGTAGCCGAACGGGAGAGGATATAGGGATCGACCATGTCCAGGTTGTCCGAGCTGGTGTGGTAGAACTTATCGGGCCACTGACCCAGCATGAGGCAGGGGATATTGGTCTGAGGATCGCTGAAGACCAGATGGTCGGAACCGCCGCTGTATTCGGTCATGTGGCTGTTCCACATGGGGCAGTAGGATTCGGGCATCATGCCGACGACCTGGCGCTTGACTTCGTCCAGGATGGTGGCAGCAGCATCGGAAACCACCGAAGGTGTGCTCATGGGCAGATCGGTGATGGTGATGGGGCCATAGCCGCCCTGCTGACGGCCGCCGACCATGTCGAGGTTGAAGGCGGCGCGGATCTTCTTGGCATCTTCACCGATGGAATCGAGGTATGCGTAGGTGCCGGTGAACTCGGGAACCAGCAGCATACGGATGCCGCGCTTGAGAGGCGGCAGCTTGCCGGTCTCGGTCAGCTGCTTGAGGGTACGCATGGCCTCCATGGTGCAGGCAACACCGCTGGCATTGTCGTTGGCCGAAGCTCTGGGATGGCAGAGGTGGCCGACCAGCAGGATCTCTTCGTCAATCTCACCGGGCAGGAAGGCGGTGACGTTTTCAATCTCGCCGTCATAGAGGGAGCTTTCGACATAAGCCTTGACCAGGGGGCGCTTGCCCTTCTTGGCCAGTTCGGTGCAGAGAGCTGCGAAGCGGTCGCCTTCACGGGGAGAGAGGACAAAGCCAAAGGCCTTCTTCTGGCCGGGCTTCCACCAGAAGGAGGTGTAGCGCAGGGTATCCGACTGGTCATGACGCTCGCGGACATGGGGATCTTCCAGAACCATGTCGGTCAGCAGGCCGACAGCGCCGCGCTTTTCAACGACCCAATCGTAGACGTTGTTGATGTTGCCGCGGACAAAGACCATCTTGCCTTCGAAGTCGATGTTCTTATAGTTGGCTTCATCAGCACCCTTGTCCAGCATGATGACTTCCAGAGGCTGGTCACGGTAGTCGCAGGGGATGCTCTTCTGGATGACCGAGATGGCGCAGGCATCAAAGTCGGCCAGACGGCGATCTTCGGGCTCGACCAGATCGAGCCATGCCTGTTTGCAGTCCCACTCCTGGAAGGAGGGGTATGTACCAAAGATGACATCCTCACGGGCAGGATAGCTCAGAACAGCGGCCTGGGGGATGCCCATGCGGTCCAGCTTGTTCTTGCAGTGGTGGGCAGCGGCACGGAAGCCTGTGGAGGCCTGAATACGGTGGAAGGTGGAGACTTCGGCAACGGTCTCATAGGCGCGCTTGCCGCTGATGTGCTTTAAAATTTCCTGTGTATACTTGCGGATCATACATTTACCTCTTTCATTCCAAGCTCAAAGGCTTTTAAATTTGCATCAATAAACTCTGACGGCAGTCCGGTATTGCTGACGATAGCGGGAAATATAGAGCATGCTTTGCCGTCTTAATTTAATTGTATGGGAAATGCACAAAAAAAGCAACGGAATACAGAAGTTTTTAAACAAAATCACAGCAATAAATAATAGGACAATGATATAAAAATAAAATAAAAACAAATTAGGCTAAAAAAGGCCGAAAAAGGGCGGAAATGCGGTTGACAAAGGTATATCGCTGTGCTATCATCTTCGCGTACCTCACATTTGCTATGAGGTAGAGGTCGCGTTTGCGATGAGTAACTCCGGAGAGGCCGAAAGCCGATGAATCGGAGCGAAAGGCGCCGACGCCGAAATTGCGGTTCGATGCCGCGGTTGGGCTTGCGTCCGAATAGGTGCAAGACTGTCTTTGAAGGACCTACCACCCTTCAAAGGAGAGCTATCCCAGGGTAAATTGTGTTAGGTGTAATATTGTGTGCATATGATTAAGTATGTCCATGTGTTATTCTTAACGCATGGGCTTTTTTGTTTGTCAAAAAAGCCCCCGGGAAAACAAAAACGGTAAAAAATACTAACCGGAGGAAACTGAAATGAGTTCCAACACAAAGAAGAAGGGCTTTACAATGCCCCACAACTATGTTGTAATCTTCGCCATCATCGTTCTGGCCATGATTATGACATACGTCGTCCCCGCCGGCGCTTATGATCGCGCTGTTGACCCCAACACCGGCCGTACAGTCGTTGTTGACGGTTCCTTCCATTTTGTAGACCAGACACCTGTCGGCCTCTTCCGTTTCTTCGGCTGCATCGCTGATGGCTTTGCCGAAGTTGCCGACATCATCTTCTTCGTTATCTTTGCCTACGGCTGGATCAACATTCTGATGGAAAACGGTACATTCAACGCCATGGTCGGCTCCCTGATGCGCAAGCTGGGCGACCGCGTTGAGCTGATGATCCCCGTATTCATGCTGTTCTTCGGTGTCCTGGGTTCCACCATGGGCATGAGCGAAGAGACCTACGGCCTGGTTCCCGCCTTTGCCGGTATCGCTATGGCCATGGGCTATGACGCCTTCATCGGCTGCTGCATGACCTATGTTGCTGCTGCTACAGGCTTTGCTTCCGCTACTCTGAACCCCTTCACCATCGGTGTTGCTATGGGTATCGCAGGTGTCGAGTATCCCTACGGCCTCGGCTACCGCATTCTGATCTTCATCGTCTTCCAGTGCGTTGCGATCTTCTATGTCATGCGTTACGCTCGCCGCATCAAGGCTGACCCCACAAAGTCCTTCCTGTACGGCACAAAGCTGAACATGAGCCAGGACGGTCTGACAAGAGAGCAGCTGATGGCTCTGAAGATGAACAAGAAGAACATCGCTTGCTGCGTCGTCTTCCTGATCACCGTCTTCTTCCTGGTCTTCGGCACAATCCAGTGGGGCTGGTACATCAGCGAGCTGTCCGGCCTGTTCATCATCGCTATGATCGTTTCCGGCGTTGTCGGCGGCATGAATGCCAACGAGATCGCGCAGTCTTTCGTCCGCGCTGCTAAGGACATGATGTTCGGTGCTATGGTCATCGGTCTGTCCCGCGGTATCGTCGTTGTTCTGAACAACGGTAATGTTATCGACACCATCATCCACGGCCTGTCCACACCCCTGATGACCATGGGTGAAGCTCTGGGCAACCTGGGCCACTATGTCACAGCTCTGGGCATGCTGGTCGTCCAGAATCTGGTCAACTTCTTCATCGGTTCCGGCTCCGGTCAGGCTTCCGCTGTTATGCCCATCATGGCACCTCTGGCTGATATGGTCGGTCTGACACGTCAGACAGCCGTTCTGGCATTCCAGTTCGGTGACGGTTACTCCAACCTGTTCTGGCCCAACGGTATCTTCCTGATGGCCGGTCTGATGGGTGCTCCCGCCGACAAGTGGTTCAAGTTCGTTGCTCCTCTGTTCGGCATCATGTTCTGCTTCCAGTGCCTGTTCATGGTTGGCGCGGTTGCAATCGGCTTCTAATTGAGAGGTAGTATTCAATGAGCAATCTTCATGAGGTAAAGCAGCAGGTCTATGCCATTGCTGAGCAGAATATCGACCTGTACAATCATATCTGCGACGAGATTTTCCGTCACCCCGAGCTGGGCAACGAGGAGTATTATTCCTCCAAGTTCCTGGTTGAAGAGATGACAAAGCGCGGCTTCCGCGTTCAGTATCCCTACGGCGGTCTGGATACCGCTTTCCGCTGCGAGATCGGCGAAGGCAGCCCCAAGATCGCTTTCCTGGCTGAGTATGATGCGCTGCCCGGCTACGGCCCCGAGCGCAACGAGAACGGCCATGCCTGCGGCCACAACTGGATCGCAGCCTGCACATTCGGTGCAGCTGACGTTCTGGCACAGGTCAAGGAGCACTTTAACGGCACCATCGTCTACATCGGTACACCTGCCGAGGAAGGCACCGGCGGCAAGGTCGACCTGGTCAATGCCGGCTGCTTCGACGATATCGATGCTGCTTTCCAGATGCATCTGACATCCGGCGGCACACAGCTGAATGGCTCTTCTCTGGCCATCGACTCTCTGGAGTTCACTTTCGAGGGTAAGGCTGCCCATGCAGCTGCAAAGCCCTGGGACGGCGTCAATGCCCTGGATGCAGCTTACCTGATGATCAACGGCATCAACGCTCTGCGTCAGCATGTCACACCCGATACCCGTATCCACGGCATCATCGAG
>JAFYOK010000083.1 GCA_017560175.1 Clostridia bacterium
AAAAAGAAAAGCCGTGCTTTGCCAGCAGAACTTTAATGACGTCCATATTACAAAGATCCATAAAATAATACTCCTTTACAGATAATATTCGCTAATATTTCATCTTCCAGTTTAGCACAGGCTATACTTAAACGCAAGAATGCATTACAGAATACGGTTTTAAAGCAGAATACTGCAATCGAGTCTATACTTTCAGCCTTCCCTATCAGGGAAGGGGGACCACTTTAGTGGTGGATGAGTGTGACCGTTAGGGCATATTGAAAACGGCCAAATGGCCGCCCTCATCAGTCACCCTCCGCGTGCCAGCTTCCCCAAGGGGAAGCCTTTTATAGAAAATCCAAAAACAAACGAAGAGCCGCAGGCTTTTGCCCTGCGGCTCCTTTGGAAATCATAATACAATGTGCCAGACGGCAAGGCCATCCCCATCGGTATGGCTGTAGGCTGCCCCAAGAGCTTCGATAACGCGGATACTGGCGACATTCTCGGGTACTGCTTCAAGGACGATCTCGCAGATTCCCTCTTCCCTCGCCTTTTCGATCAGGGCTTTGGAAATTTCTCGGGCATATCCCCTGCCCCAATATTCGGGTGCAAAGATCCATCCCAGTTCCCATTTGTCCTTCTGCCCCATGAAGGGGTGCCAGATGACATGACCGATGGGCAGGCCGCTTTCCCGCAGACACAGACAATAGACCAGATGGCCGCAGGTACGGATGAACGCTTCTGCCTTGGCCACGTCGAATACAGGCTCGATATACCGCATGGCCTCGGCATCGCCCAGCCATGCAAGGGCAGACTCGGCATCCTTTGCCGTAAAAGAACGAAGATACAGGCGATCGGTCAGCACTTCCATCATGCCGACTTCTTCAGTTCATGGCGATGCTTGCGCCAGATGGCAAAATAGAAATAGGTCATGACGCTGAATGCCGCACAGGCCCAGCCGAAGGGATAACCACGATAGACGTTAACGACATCATAATTCAGGTGCATGGTGATGGCCAGGAAGATCTGACGACAGACGACCATGCCAAAGACCGAGCAGAACATAACGATCTTGGACTTGCCGAATCCGCGTGTGGCGTTGGCAAAGAGGGCGTTAAGGGACTGAATGAAGTAGAAGGGCATCATTGTGTGGATCATGCCGACACCGTAAGCGATGGAGTCGGGATCGGTGGTAAAGATGGAAACTGCCTTTTCGGCCATGTAGTAGATGGGTGTACCGATGATGGCGATCATGGTGAAGTTGATAAGCATACAGATGCCCAGCGACTTAAAGGCACGGTCGAGGCGCTTGGCACCATAGTTCTGACTGACAAAGGTTGTCGCCGACTGACCGATGGACTGGGCGATCAGGCCGACAAACTTATCGATCTTCTTAGCAGCACCGATACCGGCCATGGCCGACGAGCCGAAACCGTTGATATAGCGCTGGACGAAGAGGTTGGAAATCGAAATGATGCTGGCCTGAATGGCGGCAGGCAGACCCAGATCGATGACCTCGCTGACCAGTTCACGATCCAGCTTGAGGTGGCGCAGGATGACCTTATAGACATCCTGGGTACGGGTCAGCTGCAGGAAAACCAGCGTGACCGAAGTCAGCTGAGAAATGATGGTGGCCAGAGCAACACCCATGACACCCATCTGCAGCCAGATGACAAAGACAAGGTCGAGGATGATGTTGACAATACTGGAGATGACCAGGTAATAGAAGGGATGACGGGAATCGCCGACGGCGCGGAGGATACCCGAGCCGACATTATAAATGGCGGTGAACAGGATACCTGCCAGGTAGATGCGCAGATAGGAGCTGGCTTCGGCATAGACATCGGCCGGACAGTCGACGATGCGAAGCAGCAGCGGTGTGGCTACAATGCCCAGAGCTGCCATACAGAAACCGACGATCAGCGCAAAGCAGAGGGCGGTATGGATGGCATCATGAAGGCGCTCGTAGTTCTTTGCGCCGAAATATCGGGAAAGCAATACACCGCAGCCGGTGGACAAGCCTGTAAAAAAGCCGACCAACAGATGGGAGATATCGGAACTGGCCGATACGGCTGCCAGCGCTGTGGTACCGACGTAGCGGCCGACGACAATGGCGTCGACACTGTTGTAGAGGTTCTGGAAGATCTGACCTGCCAGAATGGGCAGCGCAAAGACGATGATCAGTTTGATGATATTGCCCTCTGTCATGTCCATACTGCTGCGGCGGCCGACCGTCTTAGCTGCATTTGCCATAGAAATACACGCCCCTTTTCTTAACCGTTTGATATATATAAATATAGTATACCCCTTTCCTCTCCCCTTTGCAAGTTCCCCTCCACAGACAAAGCCCCCAACCGAAATCGGTCGGGGGCTGTTTTTGTTCTGTTATATCAGGGCTGCATGGAAGGACGATTACCGCCTTTGCCTGTGCCATCGGGACGGGTGAAATTACCGCCTTCAGGCATTTGGAAGTTACCGCCACCGGGCATCTGGAAGTTGCCGCCATTGGGCATCGACGAGTTCTCCCCACGGTCACCACGTCCACCCATACCGCCGCCCATGGAACCCATGACCGACAGTGTAAGGTCGCCGACTTCTACCAACGCGGCATCTTCTTCCTTCTGACCTTCATCGGTGGAGGGAATAGTGCCATCCAGCTGACCGCGGATGCTCTCCATACGCAGATCGCAGAAGGTACGAAGGGTTTCCACACCGGCCTCAAATTCCTCTGTGGTATAGAACTTGGAAGGATCCTTCTCTACATAAGGTGCGATCCGTTCGGCTGCATGATCGATCATACCGAGTACATCGACCTCATCGAGGAATTGAGCAAAGTACTGATGATACAGCTCGGTATACTTGGGACTTTGAAAGATCCAGTCGGCCATGGGACGCTCGCCCGAACCGTCCACCGACAGAGGTGTGTCGATGGGGTCATTGACCGAACTCGATGCATTTCCGCCCTGGAAGGTGCCGTAGGCCAGATTATAGTCCCAGGGGATCATGGACATTCTTCCGTTTTCCTCATAGAGATAATAATTATGGACCATCATACCGGTATAGCTGTCGCCATTGACCGTGAAGTTATGGACGACAAAATAGCGCAGGGCAGCATCGATATCGACAACGCTGTCGATATTGGTGCCGCTGCTGAGGATCTGCAGCGAATCGATCAGGCGCTCTTTATCCTTTTCGGTGATATCGGTCTTGGCCTGGTTAAAGATATTGGAATAGCTCGATGTGTCCTCACCGTTATACTGCAGCTTGACATCGCCCGAACCCATGCCAAAGCCGCCGAAGCCTCCCATATCGGGGCGTTTGTTTTCGCCATCCTGACCTGTGCTGCTTTCCCCTCTGCCGGGCATCTGACCCATGTTGCCAAAGCCGCCCACATTGCCAAAGTTACCCATATCGGGCATCTGCGAAAAGTCAAAATCGCCCATGTCGGGCATCTGTGACATATCAAAACCACTCATATCGGGCATCTGATTCATATCGGGCATATTGCCGCCGAACATCTGGGAAAAGTCAAAGTTGCCCATATCCGGCATGTTGCCCATGTCGGGCATCTTCGATCTGTCGGTCGTGCTGTCTTCTTCCCCATTCTGACCGAACTGTTTTTCAAAGTCAAAGTCCTTGCCATTGCCGCGGCCACCGCCGAAACTCATGCTGTCGGGCTTATACAGTTCGCCGTGGTCGTTGCCGTAGTTGCGCTGCAGGAAGCTGTCTTCAACGCCTTCGACCGCCAGATAAAGACCCCATTCTTCGCCGTTGACCGTGATGTAGACATAGCTGCACAGAGGTGCTGCCGCACCGAAGGCACCCATCATCTGATAGGTCAGGTAATCCTTCATCATGGTGGAATCCTGGATGAGGTTGTTGAGGCTCAGCTTATCAAGGCCATGATAGGTTTTACCATTCTGATAATGGTCAAACTCGATCTTGAAGCTGTAGCGGTCGCTGCCCATGGAAGATACGCTGCTCAGGGACGTATTGCCCTTGGCACGGATGCCAACGCTGCCCTGGGCCTCACCGTCGATGACAACGGTGGCAGGCGCATATTCTTCATTCTCGCAGGTTTCGATAAAATCGTCCCAGCCATCCATGGTGATATCGATGGTGTGGACTCGTTCGGTATCGAAGAGTCTGTCTTCATACCCCATGACCTTTGCCGCACCTGTGCGCTCGACCTTACCGCTTCCCATCATCAGCAGAATGGTCAGGACAACCGCCAGCGCTGTAAAAGCGGCGCAGATCCGGTCGATATTCTTATGTGTCGACATAAATTATGCCATATAATCGCCGTTGTAGCTGACCATAACGGCGCTCATGACACCGTCCATATCGGCCAGTGTGTTGATAAAATCGGTGTCGTCATTCTTGAGACGGACTTCCAGATTGAGCTCAACTGCGCCCTTCTGTACGCTCTTGCTCTTGACCAGGCAGCGCTCGGTGTTCTGCTCCAGGAAGGTACGTGCCGCCTTCTCGCTCTCCATAGTATTGCAGCGCAGAACAACGATGTAGGGATGGAAGCGGCGCTGACGGTTGGCAAAGGCCAGCAGGACAACACCGATGACAATGCTGCCGATGACGGCCAGGGGGATCATGCCTGCGGCCAGGACGATGCCGACGGCAATGGCCCAGAAGAGGTAAGCGGTATCCAGAGGATCCTTAATGGCGGTACGGAAACGGACAATGGACAGCGCACCGACCATACCGAGGGACAGGACGACATTGCTGGTGACGGCCAGGATGACCAGGGTGGTAATCATGGTCATGGCGATCAGTGTAACGCCGAAGGTGGAGGAATACATAACGCCGGAGAAGGTCTTCTTATAGATCATAAAGATAAAGAGGCCCAGGCAGAAAGCCAGAACCAGGGCAATACCCATATCGACCAGGCTGACGCCGGCGATGTTGTCTAAAAAGCCGGACTTGAAAATATCATTAAAACTCATGAATGTTCTCCTTTATTTTATAATTAGCGATAACTGCGGCAGGCCGCATACTTGGAAAAGGCCGAACTCTGAAGGCCTTTCAGCTGTACAATGTCCCGAACAATGTCGGGCAGATAGGCATCCCACTTGACCTCCAGAAGGATAGGGTCATCGGGTACCGGGATCATGATACAATCGGCATTCAGAAAATCGACGCAATTCAGGCCGGTGCGGATGTTGTAGTCGATGGTAACGCGTACATTTCCCGGGGCATAAATATAAGGCTCGCGAATATAGTCGACGATGGTACGTGGACGCAGGCCACCGCTCTTCATCTGTACATACAGCTCCCGAACCAGCGGACGGTCGGTTTCGGCCATCCAGTCAATGTCGCCGCAGACAATACGCCGGGCTTCCTCGGCGGTCAGCAGTGCACTCTGTTTATTGCCCAGGCCATTCAGCTTGGTCTTCTTTTCCAGGCGAATGTGGGAAGTATCGCCGTTGTAATAACGGATGCGGAACTTCTCACGGTAATTGATGCCGTCCAGCTTTTCATAAAGGGCACGGTCATTCAGATCGTCAAAATAGAGGCTGCGGATCAGATACTTTCCATCCTCGGCATGGGGATCGGGGGACAACACTACACCCAGACGCATGCGCAGGTCGAGCATGTCGGCATAACTGATCTCATGTTTGAGTTCATGGCGAAACTCCAATCGGTTTCACTCCTTTCCGCAGAGCGGTGGATCTTTGGCTTTGCTCTGCACCGATAGGATACAGCAAGGGGCTGAACTCCTGCTGAAAATCCCTGTTTTGATTTTAAACGGTTTGTAAAACTTCTTTTCGGCAAAAACTCCCGGGAACCTGCTGTTCCCGGGAGCATAGTTTTCCGTTCTGTTATCTTTCTGTCTGCAGCTTCCAGCCTTCCACATCACGCTGCTCATAGACCTCTTCGCCTGCCGAGACCACGCTGCCATCGGCACAGAGGCCGACGATATGACGGTCGCCGACGGCAACAGCGATGATATCCTTCCAATCGCTGACGTCGCACTGGCCGTCTTCATTGAGGCCGACCGCCACAACGGTACCATCTCTGCGCAGACCGACCGTATTGTATTCACCGGCTGCAATGGCAACGATATCCTGCCAGTCCTGCACATCGCAGACATGGTTCTTGCGGCTGCCTGCAGCCACAACGGTGCCATCGACACGCAGACCAACCGTATGATGCAGGCCGGCAGCTGCCGCTGTAATGCCGCTCCAGCTGCTCAGATCGCACTGACCTTCGCCGTTATAACCGACAGCAACGACCGTGCCATCGGTCTTGATGCCAATGGTATGGAACTTACCGGCACAGATCGCCGCAATATTGCTCCATTCCTGTACATTGCTCTGGTCATCGCCATTCTGTCCGGCTGCCACCACGGTACCATCCTTGCGCAGACCGATGGTATGATGATCGCCGGCCGAAACGGCAACGATATCCTGCCAATCTTCTACGCGGCACTGACCATCGGCATTGAGGCCGGCCGCCACAACCGTGCCGTCATCCTTCAGACCGACCGTATGGGTATAGCCTGCCGAAACGGCGGAAATATTCTGCCAATCTTCCACATCATTCTCGCCGAAAATATTCAGACCGGTGGCCAGAACGGTACCGTCCGCCTGCAGGCCGACCGTATGCATACGGCCTGCCGACAGAAATCCGGTATGGGGATCTGCTTTCCATGTCATCTCCATTCCCTCAGCCACGGGAGCAGCCTTGCTCTCTGCCGTGCTGCCCAGCTTGGCTCTGACCCATTCCATACTGTATCCCATACCGCACTGGGTACATTCAAAAACACCGCCCGGCTGGCCCATCAGCTTGCCGCCGCAGATCTCGCATACCAAAGGTTTCATCGTTATCTCTCCTGTGCTTCATATTCTGTCTTCTATTGTAGTACAGATCGGAAGTTTTCGCAATGAAAGAAAACAGCCTCCGGAGACCCCGGAGGCTGAACTATATGATTTTACAGACTATTCTGCCTTCTCTTCTGCAGGCTGACGCAGGAACTTCTGATATTCGCCCGGGGCCATAAAGGATGCCCAGGTCATACCGAATTCCTTCACCAGTTCTGCCTTGGCTGCACGCAGTTCTTCGGCATTATATTTTACGAGATCATCAAACTTTTCGTTGATCGACATGGTGTGTTGCTCCTCTCGATTGTACATCAAGTTTACCGGACAGGTTCCGGCTCACCCTTATTATACTGCGGTTGCCGATCGGTTTCAAGACCTGTATGCAGCGCAAACGGCACAATAGACCTTTTCCGACCAATCCCATAAGTCTTTACAATCGTTTTCGATATACAGGACTTTATCCTTCAGATTCTGTGGAATATGCTCTTCCAGATGCGCACGCAAGGCCGTGGGAATAACGATGGCATCCACCCAATCTGCCAGCACAACTTCATCCCGCACCTTCATGGGCAGCACACCGTCAAAGACGGCATTGGGATGACCTGCCAGTCGGTCATACTTAAAATAAAACCGTACACCCGGTGCAAAACCTATGCTGAGGTCTTCCACATTGGGAAAGCGCCCCAATGCACGTTCCATGACCAGACGGTCACCCGCCTGGCAGTTGCCCCAGGCAAACATAATATAATAAAAGTAATCGGCAGGATCTTTGGCAGCATTGCGGCTCTCCTCCATCAGCTGCTCGGCAGGAAGATTTCTGGCACGCACAGCCGACAACAGCCTGCCGCTTGTAAAGATACTGGCGGCATTTTCTGCCGATGTAGTATGGCAGACATACTCGGTGACGCATCCTTTACGATAGGGGCAGGCGGTACATTCGGTGATCAGCGGCGGACAGGATGCATCCTTATATTTTTCCTTTTGGGCGATCTTTTCACGGACCTCCTGCAGCAAAGATGCATCTTCACAATCAATGGTGCAGGCTCTCCCCTGCTGTGCTTCATAGTCGATGAACTCGATCAGCGTCCGCACTTCCCAATCGGTGATATTGGGATAATCGGAAAGCTTTTTATAAAATGTGCCGTCCCAGACTTCGGTAAAATCGAATTTACCAACCTTGATCTTCATCGGCTTCTCCTTTGCATGACTTATTTTATCTCAATCCGCATTGGACATACAGTTCCTCAATGCAGGAAGATTTATATGCCATATAGCCATCGATATCATTTGGGAACAGCTGCGCCGCCTTTTCCTTGACCGCACCGTAACGGGCTGCGGCCTCGGGGTGGGTACGGAGGAAGTCGCGGAACGTGACATGGCGATGCAGTTCGGCCGAATGCTGCGGACAGACATAGAGATGGTGCTTGTACAGGTGCGGCTTGTCGGTATAGGCAAAGGCTTCTCTGTCTTTAATGCCCAGATCCCCCTCGTGGATATAGCCGATGGCCGCCAGCCTCTCGACAACGGCATCAAAGTTGGTATAATCCGAAATGACTGCATCGATGTCAATGCAGGGTTTGGCCGACAGACCTTCCACCGATGTGCTGCCGACATGCTCGACCGCCACCAGCAGATCGCCCAGAGCTTCTTCCAATTCTTTCTTTATTGCTTCAAATGCCGTTTTCCATGCCCCATCATAGGGCATCACGACCACTCTTGCCGTTCGCATACTGCATCCTCCGTTCGATCCATATTGAACTGATCCCACTATATCATAATCATGTGCAGAAATAAGATGTTGCACCAAATCAGCACCAAACTCACACCAAGATCAACGCCCAATCAGTTAGACAAATTGGAATTGGTAATTCTATAACAACGCGCCATAAATTTTCGCGGAACATTCGGCTGGCGTCATAATAGAAGTATCCACCGTTAAGTCGTATTCATCCTTTGGAAATAAGTATGTATATGAGGATTCGGCAGCCCCGAGACATCTGTTTTTGCGTGCATACTCTCTTTGAAGCAACACATTTAGGGGACAGGTTACATGTACGGAATGAATATGATATTGTCCCAACATTGCTGTTAGCTGACGAAAAATCC
>JAFYOK010000084.1 GCA_017560175.1 Clostridia bacterium
TTCCCCAGGCCGAAGCCGCCGAAGAACTGCGTGAAGAAGAGCGCCTGCTGGCCCTGCTCGATCCTCGTTTTGCAGCCACCCCTGCCATTGCCCTGGAGCAGTGCCGCAAGGTCATCCGCTCCATGGGTCAGAAGGCCTTCCGCAATGTCCGCATGGCCACCACCGGCATCGTCGATCATTCTCAGCTGGATCACGAAACCTTCATGGCCAACGAAGCCTTCCTCGACACCTGTGAAGCCCGCATCAACACCTATCTGCTGACCCTCAAGGATGCCTCTCTTTCGGAATCCTGTCAGCGCGCCTATACCGAGATCCAGCACACGGTCGGCGAGTTTGAGGAAATCGGCGACTATGCCGAAAACCTCCACGAGCGCTATGACCATATCCGTGAAAGCAATATCCATTTCTCGGCCGATGCCGTCTGCGAGATCGGTGTCATGTCCAATGCACTTGAGGAAATGAGCACTCTGACCCTTGAATCTTTTGAAAACTCCGACGGTACCCTGTCCGATTGCATCAGCGCTCTGGAAGAGGTCATCGACACCTTAAAAGATACCCTCAAGGACAAGCACATCCAGCGTCTGCAGCAGGGTCTGTGCACCGTCGAAAACGGCATCCCCTTCCTCGATATCATCCATGACCTGGAAAAGATCGCCGACCACTGCTCCAACATCTCCATCTATGTTCTGATGTATGACGATGGCGTTACCTCTTTCGATCTCCACGAATACCATCGTATGGCCGATGAAGCCATCGAAAACCACAGCCAGCAGTGGCAGGAGCATTACGAAGAGCGTTATCTTCGCCCCATTCTGGGCAACCGCGCGCAGTAAAATCATCTATCTCAGGAGTCCATCATGCAGAAAAATATTCTGGTCGTAGATGGTCAGGGCGGCCAGCTGGGCAGCCAGATCATCAAGGCCCTTTCGGAAAAATATCCTGCCGGCCGCATCACAGCCGTCGGCACCAATGCCAATGCTACCCTGTCCATGCTCAAGGCCGGTGCCCACCAGGCAGCCACTGGTGAGAATCCTCTCATCGTCGCCTGCCGCAAGGCCGACATCATCCTTGGCCCCATCGGCATCGTCATTGCCGATTCCCTGTTGGGCGAGATCACTCCGTCCATGGCTGTTGCTGTCGGACAGGCCGATGCCGTCCGCATCCTGCTGCCCATGAACAAGTGTGATAACATTGTTGCAGGTGTGGCCGATCAGCCCACCTCGCTGCTGATCCAGGATGCTATTGCCAAACTGGCTCAATTTATGGTATAATATTACTACCGTTCAGAAGGACGGTAAAGGAAACAGAAGTTTCCCCTTGATCCCCGGCATACAACAATAATACTGTATAAATTACAATGCTATGAAGGCGTTGGCCGTCCAGAAGGATGTCCTGCGCCTTTTGTTTTGTAAAAGAAAGGAAACTGTTTTATGAAAACCAATGTTAAGACCCTCACCCTTTCGGCCATGTTTCTGGCCCTTGCTCTAACCCTGCCTTTCATCACCGGCCAGATCCCCGAGATCGGTGCTATGCTCTGCCCCATGCATCTGCCCGTTCTGCTGTGCGGCTTCTTCTGCGGCGGCCCCTGGGGCCTGGCTGTCGGCCTGATCGCCCCTGTCCTGCGTTCCATGATCTTCGGCATGCCTCCCATGTACCCCACCGCCCTTTCCATGGCCTTTGAGCTGGCCGCCTACGGTGCAATCTCCGGCCTGCTCTATGCCAAGCTGCCCAAGAACAAGGCTTCGGTCTATGTCTCTCTGGTCACAGCTATGATCGTCGGCCGTCTGGTCTGGGGTGCTGCACGCTTTGTCTTTGCCGGCCTGGACGTCACCGCCTTTGGCCTGCAGGCCTTCTGGGCAGGTGCTGTCACCGGCGCTATCCCCGGCATCATCCTGCAGCTGATCCTCATCCCCATCCTGGTCATTGCCCTCGACAAGCAGCGCTAAACGATATTCAAGCAACAAAAATCCCCCGTACCATGAAGGTACGGGGGTTATTTTTTACTCTTTTTCGTTTTCTTCTTCCGCCTTGGGCTGAACCTGAACCAGCAGGCTGATGATACGGAGGTCATCGACCTCATCAACGGTCAGCTTGAGGTTCTGATATTCAAAGCTATCGCCCTGCTGGGGATAACCGTCAAACATCTCGATGGCCCAGCCGCCGACCGTAACATACTCGGTATCGAAACGGTGGTCATCCAGTTCAAACTGTTCAAGGAAGTCGTAGATTGACTGGTCGCCGCTGACGCGGAAACTGTCCTCGGCCAGCTGCGTAACTTCATTGACGATCTCGTCGGTCTCGTCCCAGATGTCGCCGACCAGCTGCTCTACAGCATCTTCCAGCGTGACCATGCCCATGGTGCCGCCGTATTCGTCGACGACGATGGCCAGGTGCATTTTCTGGCTGCGCAGACGGGTCATAACCGCAGGCAGCTTCATGGTCTTATGGATGAAGCAGGGAGGCATGAGCAGCGCTTCCAGTTCGGCATTGCCCATCTTCGGCTGATCGACCAGCGCCTTGAAGAAATGGTCGATATACAGGATACCGATGATATTGTCGATGGTATCACGGTAGACCGGGATACGGGAATAGGGGACATTGAAAACCAGATCGCGGATTTCTTCAAAATCATCATCGATATCGATGGAGATCATATCGACGCGGGGACGAAGGATCTCCTGTGCTGTGATGTCGGAAAACTCCAGAGCCGACTGCAGCAGTTCGCTCTGGTCTTCGTCGATAACGCCCTCATCCTCGATGATCTCGATGATGGAGGCCAGTTCTTCCTCTGTCATGGAAGGGCCTTCACTCTTGCCCCACAGCTTCTCAAAGAAACGCAGGATACCCATGACAACAAAGTTGACCGGACGAAGCACCGTCATGATGATCTTGAGGGGCAGGGAAACTGCCACCGAGAAGGTGTCGCTGTTCTTCTTGGCAACGATTTTAGGGGTGATTTCACCAAAAATCAGAATGAGGATGGTCATGACCGCGGTGGCAATAGCCGGGCCCTTGGTGCTGTCTTCGCCGAAGATGGACATGGCGATGACGGTGGCCACCGACGAGGCGGCGATATTGACCAGATTGTTGCCGATGAGGATCGACGAAAGGGCTGTGCTGTAATTTTCGGAAATCTCAAAAGCCATGCGCTCACGCATACCCTTTTCGGCAGCCGCCTTCTTGAGGCGCATCTTATTGGCCGAAGCAAATGCGATCTCCGAGCCGGAGAAAAAAGCCGAAAGTGCGATCAGAATAAGGATCGCCAGATATGGCCAGTAACTACTGTCCATTTTAAAATACCAA
>JAFYOK010000085.1 GCA_017560175.1 Clostridia bacterium
CGTCGGCAACTACCGTGACTTCGCCGGTAGAGAAGTTGATCTCACCTTCGGCCGCCTGGTGGATACCACCCAGGTCGAGGACGACTTCGTCATCGATGAGGACCCATACGTCGTCGTCGCCCGTAAACTTGAAGTGCATGTCGTTGCCGTAGATGTCCTTGTTGCCGCTGCTGCCGGGGGCATCGGGCAGAGCGAAACGGATATCGACGCGCATGCCGAACCACAGGTTGGTGCGGGTGCCGCTGCTATCGGCACGGGCATCGTACTGATAATGGGTAACGCCCGAATACTCGCCGTTGTCGCCGCTGTAGCTATAGGTGGCAACGCTGGTGCCGTTGGTATTGGCATAGGGGGAGTTGAGGGGCAGGAAGTCGGAATACTGGCCATCATCACCGTTGCCCGATGAGTCGGACGTGCGGGCCAGGTAATTATAGACGTAGAATCGCTGGTCGCTCTGGTTGTAGGAAGCCGCGTTGAGCTTGGCATCGTAGTAGTAATAGCCGTACCACTCGCTGGTGGGATCGTCATTGATCTGGAAGAGGTGATCGCCCTCGCCCAGATAATGTTTGCCGATGATACCTTCGCCCGTTTCGGGATCCAGAAGATTGTCGGTACCGAAGAGGACATCATCCAGCTCGGCATTGTAGATGCCGGGATAGACCGCCGTACCGCCGGTATACTTATTGGCTGCGTTGAGGTCGGTCAGGCTGGTGATGGTTCCACTGTCGTCGTGGTCGTTGAAGGAGAAGTCGAGGGTGGTCTGATCCTTATAGGTGACCGTGCCGCCGCTTCCCACATGGGCGAAACTTTCGCTGTGGCTGTCGGCTGTAACCGTGGCCGTGACCTTACTGGACAGCAGGTTGATCAGCGAGTTGTAGTCAAAGACCTTGGTCGTGATAAAGTCGTTGGTGCTGACCGTATCGGCAACCGCCGAATTATAGCGGCCGATGTCGTAGGTGATGGCCACCCAGTCGGCATACAGAACGGTATTTTCGCTGATATCGATGCGGTCGCCCGGCGCATAGTAGTCGCCCGTTTGGATATCGACCCAGCCGGCCAGTTTGTAGCCGTATTTGTCGGGGCTCTTCCAACTGGTGGGCAGCTGCATACCGGTGCCGGGAATGACGCTGTATTTGGTATTGTTGGAGCCGCGGTAGGCCATGATGTTGCCGTTGGTGCCGTCCAGCCACAAGGTGACGGGATCGGGCATCTTACCAAAGCGCATGGTGGAGCTGCTGTCGCGGCTGGTGGTTACAATAAAGCTGCCGTTCTGCAGCTGCAGATATCCGTTCTGGTATGCGCCGCGGATCTTAACGCCGTTTCCTTCATTATAGACAACGCTGTTCCACTTGTCGCTGATGGTTTTGTTGGTATCGCTGCTGGGATGGAGGTGCATACCGGTGCCTACATTGACAACGATAAATCCCGGCTGATTATCATAGCCATAGTCGGAGGTAAATGTCCAATAGAGCATGTTGGGATCGGCAAGATCGCTGGTGATGCGTCCCTTGCTGTCGATCCAGATCTCTACAGCACCGCCATTGCCGTCGATGGCGTAATGGCGGCCATTGGCGGTGGCATAGATCAAAAAGGTACCGCCGCTCAGCAGATTGCTGCTGTAATTGACCGTCTGTGCCACGGTGTAGGGTTCCGCCACCGCGTTGGGCGACAGGGCAAACATGGTCAGGCGGCTGCCGGGATCGGTGATGCCGTAGCCCAGTATGACGGGATCGTCCATGGCATATTCGGTCTCGGCAACGACGTTGTCCACATCACCTTCAATGACCGTGAGGATACCGTCGAAGAAATCGACCACGATGCCCGTAGCTTCGGGCTGGCCGTTTTCGTTCTTGTCCAAAAAGACAATGTCACCGGCCAGCGGCTCGTAGCTGTCGGCGCTGCGGTAAAGTCCGGCTTCCTCCCAGTCGCGCTGCAGGACAGCCGCGCCGGAATTGGGGGAAATTTCGGTAAATCCTGCATAATGCAGGCAGAAAGAGGTGAACATATTGGACCAGGGGCCGTAGGGATTGCCATACCACTGGCCGTAACGGGTGATGCCGTTTCGGGTCTCGCCGTCGTCCTCCACCTCGAAATTATTCTCGCTTTCGCCCATGCCCAGCTGAGACTGTGCGATGAGGATGAGGTCTTCGGTCATCTGTCCGGTCAGTTCGGGCAGGTCGGCTTCCCAGATCCGCCAGTCTTCCAGGTCGGCGGTGGTGTCGGAATAGCAGGCCAGCAGATGGGTATGTTCTTCCAGTTCACACAGATAGGTGATCTCGTAGCAATCGTCGGTGTGGACGTGAGCTTCTTCTTCCTCTTCTTCAAAGGCGAAGAAGGCAGGCTGCGCTTGGGAAAACTCCGCGGCCAGCGCTGTCAGTTCCTCATCGGATACTTCTTCTTCGGCAGCACCGTCTCCGAAGTAGGCCATAGGATCCATGGGCAGAGTGTCTTCGGCCTCTTCTTCTACGAAAAGGTCTCCCTCAAAGGTCTCGGTGGAGGGTTCTTCCTCTGCGGGTACTTCTTCTTCAAAGGCAGGCTCTTCTTCAAAGGCAGGCTCTTCTTCAAAGGCAGGCTCTTCTTCAGAGGTTTCATCTTCAAAGATCTCCTCGGCAGGAAGGTCATCGGTGGGAAGCTCTTCCTGTGGGATTTCCTCCTTGATTTCCTGTCGAATCGGATTTTGAGGTGGTGCTTCTTCCCATGTTTCCTCATCAAAGCCGCAGATGGTGGCAATTTCCACGCCGCACGCTTCGCTATGCTGGTGCTCTTCCAGGCCGCAGCTGGCGCCGTTGGCGATGGTGATGCCCGTCATACGCAGGTTCCACGAAACGCCGGTGGCAACAAAGAGCGATAAGACAGTCAGAATCGCTGCAGCACGGCGCCAGCGGCGCTTTTCACTATTCAGTTGTGCAAGATACTGTTCAGCGATTCTCATATCTTATCCTTTGGTTTATGTGTACGTTTTAGAACAATCGCATGGTCTTGATTGGCCATACGCGGAAAAATACCTTTCCGACGATCTGATCTTTTGCAACGCATCCGATCAGCGTATTTCGCGAATCGATCGAGCTTTCTCTCATATCACCCAGTACAAAGTATTGTTCCTGGGGGACCTGATAGGGAAACTCCAGGTCACATTCACCGACGGCCAGCTGCTGGGCATAGGGCTCATCCAGCTTTTCACCGTTGAGGTAGATGGTACCGTCAACATCCATCTCGATCCAGTCACCAGGCGTGCCGATGACGCGTTTGATAAGCAGTTTGTTGTTCCACGAAAATCCGCAGAGCTGACCACGCTCAAAGGTCGTGCTCTTGGTCAGCAGGACGATATCGCCATGGACCAATGTGGGCTCCATGCTGGTGCCTTCGATCTGCAGAACGGGCAGGATCAGCGTGGCGATCAGAACAGCAACCGCCGCAACGATGGTCAGAACATAGACCGTGCCGCCCAATGCCTTGTTATAGGCCTTCTGTCGGCGGTAGCGTTTGCGTTCGGTTTCGACCTGCTTCTTGGTGGGCAGGGAATCGACGTGGTCTTTCTTACGCAGCATGTCTTCTCTCCCCTATCGGATCTTACGGTATTCCCGAAGAATGGCTTCCACGGGATCAAAACCTGCTTTTTCTTTCTCTTTTCTGGCCTGTACCACCGCTGCTGCCGCTGATACTTCGGCGGCTGCACTTCTCGCCTGTGCGCGGATCTCTTTGGCCTCGGCCTTGGCTTGTTCGATGATCTCAATGGCCTCCTGCTTGGCCTGACGGATGATGACAGACGCCGCAGCCTGGCTCTCTTTCTGCCACTGCTTCTGCTGTTCCTGCTGTCCATCCAGAATACGCTTGCATTCGTCATCGACGCGCTGCTGCATTTCTTCGATATAATGGTTGGCTGCATTCTGGGCAGCTTCCATGACCTTGTGGATCTCCATGGCAGCTTCGGCCAGGTTGCCGGCCTCGGTGATACGGATGCGTTTATCTTCCAATGCTTTGGATAAGCGTTCATTTTCTTCGGTCAGCTCGTCCTGTCTGAGCTGGTACTGATAGATGATATCGATCAGCTGGGCACGGCTGAGTCGTTTGAATTCTTTATCGGTCATAATGGCCGTTACTCCTCGCAAGTATATACTTTATCATTGTGTATGATATCAAAACCCGCGTTACAAAGACGTGACACACCATAATAATAGAGGGAACGACTTTTTAGGCTTCCCTTGGTAAGGGGCGGCACTGTGCCTATGTAGGGGCCGATGCCCACATCGGCCCGAGTTTATCTCCTGCATTGTAGGGAAGTAGCTAAGTGCCCTATGGGTATGCTGCTCCCGAAAGCCTGTCTTTTTCTGCTTTTACCGTCAAAGGGTGCAATAGTTCTGCCCCGGGCGAGGCAAGCCATCGCCCCTACGATCGTCTGACATAAAATTGTTGCATAGATTTATCCCGGGACGATGTGGGCATCGTCCCCTACAAAATGCGTCGCAGACACCTTGTTCTTCCCAATAAGGAATAAATAAATTGAATAGCTTAACTCATCCGTCACCCTACGGGTGCCACCTTCCCTAACCATTAGGGAAGGCTTA
>JAFYOK010000086.1 GCA_017560175.1 Clostridia bacterium
CCCGACAGCTGAGAGGGGTAGGAATTGGCACGATCGGCCAGACCGACAATGCCCAGCAGACGCATAGCGCGCGCTTCGGCGCTCTGCTTATCTTCACCCTTGACCTTGATAGGCGCCAGAGTCAGGTTTTCCAGAATGGTCATATGGGGGAACAGATTGAAATGCTGGAAGACCATGCCCATCTTCTGGCGATGGACATTGATATCGACCGACTTATCGGCAATATCGACACCCTCGAAGATGACCTGACCGGAAGTGGGAACTTCCAGCAGATTGAGGGTACGCAGCATGGTGGACTTACCGGAGCCGGAGGGGCCGACGATAACAACAACTTCGCCCTTACCGATCTCCAGCGAGCAATGGTCGAGGGCAACGGTCTTATTGCCTTCTTCAAACTGCTTAAATACGTCTTTGACCTGAATGAGCTTATTTGTCTCCACGGCGCATTCTCCTTTCGAGTGCTTCTACGGCCTTGCTGGCAGGATAGTTGATGCAGAAATAGATGGCGGCAGCGAAAATATAGGGGGAGAGGGGCAGGAAGGTCGCGCCGACGGTGGTTCTTGTGCCCCACATCAGTTCCTGAACGCCCAGATAACCGATGACCGAGGTCTCCTTGACCATGGTGATCAGCTCGTTGGCCAGGGTGGGGATGATGTTCTTGATGGCCTGGGGCAGGACGACATAGCGCATGGTCTGCGCCTGGGTCAGACCCAGCGAGCGGGCAGCTTCGGTCTGGCCCTTATCAACGGCCAGAATACCTGCACGGAAGCTCTCGGCAACGTAGGCTGCACTATTCAGCGCCAGTGCAATGAAGCCGGGGATCAGAATGGATGTGTCGATAAAACCGAACAGCTTATAAGAGGGCAGGGTGATGGCATTGAAGGGGCCAAAATAGATGATGTACAGCTGAACCAGAATGGGGGTGGCACGGAAAACCTCAATATAGGCGCCCGAGATACCACGCAGAACCTTACTCTTGGACAGACGCATCAAGGCGAGAGCCAGCGCAGGCAGGATCGCAGCCATAACGCTAAGGAACGAGATCAGCAGAGTGCAAAGCAGACCATTTGTAAAATAGGGCAGATAGTCCGGCAGGAAGCTGAAGTCGGTCATTCTTTGAAGTAACGACATACAGAAAACTCCTTACAATAATTTTATTTAGAACAGCACCAATGCCGGGAAGTGATCCCGGCATTGGCTTTGTATCAAAATCTGTGATTTTTTACTTTTTCGGCTTATTCAGCGGCCTGCTCTTCAGCTTCGGCAACCCAACCGGCGTATGTATCGTTTTCAACGATGTCTGCGATGGTCTTGTTGATAGATTCCATCAGACCCTTGGGGTCGTCCTTCTGGACCCAAACCGACATGCCTTCCTGAACGGGGAAGTCGACATCAACTTCCATCAGGCCCTCGTTGGCTGCGACATAGCCCAGACCAACACTACCGTCGACGACAACTGCATCGACCTTGTTGTTCAGCAGGTTGTTGAACAGGTCGGGTGCGCTCTGCAGCTGAACCAGTTCGCAGCCGGTCATGTTCTCGGTGGCCAGATCGATCTGGATGGTACCGGTCTGAACAGCGACCTTAACGCCGTCGAAATCATCAAAGCCGGTGTACTTATCAGCGTCTTCCTTGCGGATGATCAGCGCCTGATGGGATGCATCGTAGTAGTTGTCGGAAGCATCGGCCTTTTCCAGACGTTCGTCTGTAACGCCCATACCGGCGATAACGATATCAATGGTGCCGCCCTGCAGCTCGTTGAGCAGTGCGTCAAAGGAGATATCCTTGATCTCCAGTTCCTTGCCCATATCAGCGGCGATCTTCTTGGCCATCTCAATATCGGCGCCCAGGATGGTGTCCTTACCGTCGATCATCTTGTGGAATTCAAAGGGTGCGTAGTCGGCAGATGTACCGATAATAATCTTGTCGGCAGCTTCTTCCTTGCCGCCGCAGGCAACCAGTGCAAACATCATCATCAGGGCCATCAGCATAGCCATCATTTTCTTCATGTTCATCATAATTTTCTTTCCTTTCATATAGATCTCACATCCGTCTTTCGGATGCTTTCTTTCGTTGGGATAATTATACGATAGTTAGAATAAATATTCAAGCACTTTTTATATGGCATCCTGCACAAATTTTTAGCAGGTTTTTTACATACCACGGTCTTATTGTATACTTTTATCTTTTCCCAGTATATTTCTATCCATACGAATGTACATTTATGCATAATGGAGTTTTGCCCTTCTCCTTCCTTATTTCGGCCAAAAAGAAAAATCTTCTGCCTTCTTTTCCTGCGCTTTGAAATATGCTATTATTATATTTTAGAGAATATATTTACTGTATATGCAACGGAGGAATACCATGGCTTATATCAGTTTTGACCACGTCATTAAGAAATACCGTATGGGCGAGCAGGAGATCTATGCCGCCCGTGATGTATCTTTCGAAATCGAAAAGGGCGAGTTCTGCATCATCGTCGGCCCCTCGGGCGCAGGCAAAACCACCATTCTGAATATTCTGGGTGGTATGGACAGCTGCGACGGCGGCAAAGTCCTGCTGGACGGCCGCGAAGTCTCGGCGCTGGATAAAAAAGCCCTCACCGAATACCGCCGCCACGACGTCGGCTTTGTCTTCCAGTTCTACAATCTGGTACAGAATCTGACTGCGCTGGAAAATGTCGAGCTGGCCGGTGCCATCTGCCGCGATCCCCTCGACGCTGCCGATACTCTGCGTTCAGTCGGCCTGGGTGAGCGCCTGCGCAACTTCCCCGGACAGCTTTCGGGCGGCGAGCAGCAGCGCGTATCCATTGCCCGTGCCATCGCCAAGAACCCCAAGATCCTGCTCTGTGACGAGCCCACCGGCGCGTTGGACTACAACACCGGTAAGACCATCCTTGCTCTGCTGCAGGAAACCTGCCGCAAAATGGGCAAGACCGTCATCGTCATCACCCACAATCAGGCCATTACCGCCATGGCCGACCGCGTCATCACCGTCAAAAATGGTACCGTCACGTCCATGACGGTCAACCCCAATCCCACCCCTGTCGAAAGGATCGAGTGGTAACGTGAATAAATCGACCTTAAAAATGATCTTCCGCGCCATCACCGGCTCGGTTGGCCGCTTCATCGCTCTTTTTCTGATCTCAGCATTGGGCGTTGGCTTTCTGGCCGGTCTGCTGTCGGCAACCCCCAACATGGCCACCACCGGCAGCGCTTATTTTGACGATGGCAGTCTGACCCATCTGCGTCTGCTGTCCAACATCGGTCTCGATGACAGCGATGTGGAAGCGCTGGAGGGGATAGAGGGCATCGAAACGGTCGTTCCTTTCAAAACGGCCGATATCCTTTTTGAAAATCAGGATGGCATCACACGAGCGCTCAAGGCCTATGCCATCGACCTGGACGATCCTCTGTCGTGCGAGATCAATCGTCTGACCCTTTCGGCAGGCCGCCTGCC
>JAFYOK010000087.1 GCA_017560175.1 Clostridia bacterium
CTACAAAGAGCATACAGACAGCAGCGAAGATCCCTACTTCAGCTTCTCGGTCACTTACCAGAACCACGGCCCCTATTCCGATGGTTTCCTCTATGATGGAGAACACATCTTTGCCAAGGATCAGGGTTATTCCATCGAGGCCTACCGTATCCTCAACAACTATCTGTGGGGTATCAACAAAACCGACGAGGCCATCGAGGAGATGATCGAATCTCTGCGTGACGATGAAGAGCCTGTTGTCGTCGTCCTGTTCGGCGACCATAACCCCTGGCTGGGCGACAATTCCTTTGTTTATGACGAACTGGGCATCAGTCTTGATCGCGGTACAGAGGAAGGCTTCTATAATTACTACAGCACCCCCTATGTCATCTGGGCCAACGATGCGGCCAAGGCGGCCACAGGCAATGACTTCAGCGGCGAGGGCGGCAGCTTCTCTCCCAACTTCCTGATGAACGAAGTCTTTGAGGCCTGCGGCTGGGAAGGCCCTGCCTATATGCAGGCATCCAACGAAGTCCGCGAGACCTTTGACGTTGTCAGCCGCAGCGGTATTGTCCGCACCGCCGAGGGCGGCGAACTGCTGACCTGGCTGGAAGGCGAGCAGGCGGAGATCTATAATGATTACAAGAAGCTCGAATATTATATGAAGCACGATCACAAGTAAAAAATATGCAGCGCCTTATAGAAAACTTTCTGTAAGGCGCTTTTTCCTTGTTCCCATAAAATCTTTGATTTTACGGGGACCCCAATATATTGATAGATTTCGGCCAAATGAATCGGCTCGAAATCGGCGCGCCATTCTGACCGGCGCGTGGCGCAGAAGCGCCATTTTTCCTTGACGAAAACCCGGTTTTGATGATATACTTTACCTGTTAACCACATACATTAGCCGGTGTGGCGAAACTGGCAGACGCAAGGGACTTAAAATCCCTCGGTGGTAACACCGTACCGGTTCGAGCCCGGTCACCGGCACCAAAAAACCACTTCTTTCGAAGTGGTTTTTTTCGTTTTCAATAAACATAAGGAGAATCCCTCATGCCCCATACATTACTTAAAACCCAGCAGGAATATTTTGCATCGGGCGCTACCCTGTCGGTGGACAACCGCATCAAGGCCCTGCACCATCTGCGTACCGCCATCCTGCGCCATGAAGAAGAACTGTTGGAGGCCCTGCACCTCGACCTGGGCAAGAGTGCCGTCGAGAGCTATATGTGTGAGGTCGGCATGGTGCTGGAGGAGATCTCCTATATGGTCAAGCATACACGTAAGTTTGCCAAAAACCGCCGTGTTCCCTCACCATTGGCACAGTTCAGGAGCCGCAGCTATCAGAAGCCTTCTCCCAAAGGCTGCGTTCTCATCATGAGTCCCTGGAATTATCCTGTACTGCTGACCCTCGGCCCTTTGGTCGATGCTCTGGCGGCAGGCAATACCGCCATCATCAAGCCCAGCGCCTATGCACCCCATACGGCAGAGGTCATGAAAAAGCTGCTGGAAGGGGCCTTTGATCCCCGATATATCGCTGTTGTCACCGGTGGCCGCCAGCAGAACCAGGCCCTGCTCGACCTGCCCTTTGACCATATTTTCTTCACAGGATCCAAAGAGGTGGGTAAGACGGTCATGGAAGCGGCAGCCAAGCACCTGACTCCGGTTACGTTGGAACTGGGCGGCAAGAGCCCCTGCATCGTCACCGAAAAGGCCGATCTTAAAATGGCCGCGCGCCGCATCGCCTTTGGCAAATACCTCAACTGCGGTCAGACCTGCGTTGCCCCCGATTATCTGTATGTTCATCAGAGCGTCAAGGACGAACTGATGGTGTTGCTCCGGCAGGAGATCGAGGCGCAGTACGGCGCGCAGCCGCTGGAGCGCGAGGATTGGGGCAAGATCATTAATCAGCGCCATTTCGACCGTCTGGCTGATCTGATCGGCAGACAGCAGGCACAGGTCATCCATGGCGGCAAGCATAATGCCGACCGCCTGCAGATCGAGCCCACCATCCTGGACAATGTCACATGGAACGACCCCATCATGCAGGAAGAAATTTTTGGCCCCATTCTGCCTGTACTGGTGTATAATGAGCTGGATGAAGTCCTTGCGGCTGTTCAGAGCCATGACCGCCCGCTGGCACTCTATATCTTTACACAGAACAAGAGAGAAGCCGACCATGTCCTGACCCGGTGTCGTTTCGGCGGCGGCTGTGTCAATGACACCGTCATCCACCTGGCCACCACCTATATGGGTTTCGGCGGCGTTGGCGAAAGCGGCATGGGAAGCTACCACGGCAAGACAGGCTTTGATACCTTCAGCCATCTGAAGAGCATCGTCGATAAGGCAATCTGGCTCGACCTGCCCATGCGGTA
>JAFYOK010000088.1 GCA_017560175.1 Clostridia bacterium
CTGCATGAGCATGCCCAGGCCGCCGCCATAGGGGTAGTCATCTGTACGGCCGTGCTTATCCAGCGTATAGTTGCGGATCTGATGGGCTGCGATCTCGATATGACCGGCATCACGGCCGCGGCCGATGATGCTGCCGCCCAGAACAGCTTCCACCATATCGGGGAACAGAGTCATGATATCAATCTTCATCTTCGTCGACCATCCCTTCGATCGTTTCTACATAAACACATTCTTCTTCCAGATCCACGCCGCGGTCGAAAGCTTCAACCATGGGGATCATAACTTCCTTGCCGCTCTCGGTGCGGATGACATAAACATCGCTGCCGGGGTAGCTCTCGATGCGGTCGAGGGTGCCGATGACCTGCTCGATGCGCTCGTCATAGACCTCAAAACCGTAGATATCGCTGTAAAAATAATGGCCTTCACCCAGATCGACGGCCTCACGGCTGCTGGTCAGCACCTTGCCGCGCAGAGCTTCCGCCTTGTCCATATTGTCGATGCCTTCCAGAGTCAGCAGGATCATACCCTTATGCTCACGGACAGCGACGATGTTATAGCTCTTCTTGCCGATGTCCAGGCTCTTGACCTGCTTGGACAGCTTCTTGAACTCGACAAAAGGCATGACCTTCAGTTCGCCGCGCACACCGTGGGTATTGACGATCTCGCCCCACTCGATGATGTTGCTGTTTTCCATATATCATTCTCCATATTTTTCAAGGATACACCGCTACACATAATAACGGATAATATAGTATAGCATATCTTTGCGCAAAATGCAAAAAGAAAGAGGTTTCCGGAAAAGGGATTGTGCCTGTAACGCACATATAGAGGTGACCATTGGCCGACCACGGGATGGGAAACCCATCCCCTACATGATGTAACTGAAAACCACCGCCTGTAGGGGACGGGTCACCCGTCCCGCAGTAGCAAACCTATATCGCAAGTTCATGTTAAACGATTGCAGGGGCGGTGGCTTGCCCCGCCCGAATGAATCGATTGCACCTTTTGACAGTAAAAACAGATAGACATCGGCTTTCGGGAGCAGCAAGCTACTCCCCTACAATGCCTATATTAAGATTCGTTCTTTATCAATTACTTTCCCATCTCCATCTAAACACCAAAAAAGGAGTCGCTGCAAATGCAGCGGCTCCTTTAACTTTACATATGCTTGGCCAGCATATCTTTGTGGCACTTGCGCCAGAAGATACCCTGGATGATGCTGGTGACCGTCCAGCTGATGGGATAGCAGAGATAGATGACCGTCAATGTGCGGAACATGGGGAACACCGTAAAGATCCACAGCAGACGTGTGCCGCAGATACCGACGATCTGGGCAATGGTGGGCAGCAGCGAGAAGCCCATACCGCGCATGGAACAGACAAAGACATCCAGTACACCATTGAGGAAGAGCGGCAGGCAGACCCAGGTCAGACGGATCATGCCGACGGCGATGACCTCGGCATCGGTGGTATAGAATCTGAGCAGCGTATTGCCAAAGCCCCAGACCAGAAGGGCAACGCCCAATGCGCTGGCCACGGTCAGCACCATGGTCAGCTTGACGATCTCCTTGGCGCGTTCGTATCGGCCTGCACCGATGTTCTGGCTGGTGAAGGTCATGCAGGCCTGGATAAAGGCATCGAGGCCGATATAAACAAAACATTCCACATTGGCTGCGGCGCTGTTGCCTGCAACGATGGCCGACGAGCCGAAGGAATTGATGCTGGACTGGATGACAACATTGCTCAGCGAGAAGACAATGCCCTGCAGACCGGCAGGTACACCGATCTTGACGATATTCCACGCCATGGAGAAATCGATGCCCAGCTGGCGAATGTGCAGTTGGGTGGCATCGGTCTGGCGCATGAGAGCGGTACAGACCAGAGTCGCCGCCAGTGCCTGGGAAATGACGGTGGCAATGGCAACACCGGCAACGCTCAGATGAAGGAAGACAACAAAGACCACATTGAGCACCACGTTGGTCAGGCCGCTGATAAAGAGGAAATACAGCGGACGCTTGGTGTCGCCCTTGGCGCGCAGAATGGAGGCACCAAAGTTATAAATCAGACCAAAGAAGGTGCCGACAAAATAGATCTTCATGTAAAGGGCACTCATGTCGATGATATCTTCAGGTGTCGACATCATGGCAAGGAGCGGACGGGAAAGGAAGAAGCCCAGCAGCGCCAGAAACAGACCGCTGATGGCCGACATGGTGATGGCTGTATGAACGGCGGTGCGGACGTGTTTCTCCTCCCCTGCCCCCAGATAGCGGGCGATCAGGACATTACTGCCCATGCTCAGACCATTGAAAATGGCGACCAGGAAAAAGCAGAGCGAGCCCGTCGCACCAACGGCAGCCAGCGCCTGCTGTCCTGCAAAGCGGCCAACGACAACGGTATCGGCAGCATTAAAGAGCATCTGCAGAAAATTGGTCAGCATAAGGGGTACGGCAAAGAGCCATATATTCTTTAAAAGGGGGCCATTGACCATATCAACGGTCTTTTTCTCATTCGGCATAAGCAGCGCCACCAATCGATTTTTTCTATAGATTCATCATAGCACAATCGTAAACCAAACGAAATGGGTTTGCTATAAAAAATGCAGAAGCATAGGAAAGTCATGCGCCCTTCGCCTTCCCCTGGGGGAAGGTGGCTTGCGAAGCAAGACGGATGAGGGACTACTAACCTCTGACCCGCAGTAAATCCAATACGGCCTAACGGCCGCCCTCATCAGTCATCCTCTCGGATGACAGCTTCCCCATAGGGGAAGCCTTGTAATCAACATACCGTAATTCTTCATTTTTCATGCGGCCGTGGTCGCGCTTCATTCTTCATTACAGCCGCAGGCTGTTATCGATTCATCTCATCAACAAAATCGGCTTTGCGTACCGTCAGCTCGACCCACGCCGGACGGAAGCCGCTGCGGATGGCATTGCGCACCGAGCGGATATTGCTCCAGGCCGCACAGTAGAAAGGTACGATGCCCATTTCCAGAATACGGTGTGCCAGTGTGCTGGTCAGCGCCGAAGCCACACCCTGTCGGCGGTATTCGGGCAGAACATCGATGCCGATCTGCCACATGGTCTCGCAGTCATCGGACGCACCGGCCATACCGATCAGTTTTCCATTGTCGTAAGCACCGACGGCGATGCGGTCATGCTCCTTGCGGTTCTCGCAGAGGGCATTGCTCCACTGGGGCAGATAGAGATCCCGGAAATCCTCAGGACCCATCCAGCGCAGCTCATAGGGACAGGACAGAACCTTCAGCTCGTTGACATCGGGCAGGAAGTATTCGGCCATAAAACAGACCTTATAGCCCTTGGGCAATACGGCATCGTTGAGTGCCAGCAGATTGGGTGTCTCAAAGCAGGCATGGGAGGGATATTTTTCGATATAGCTGATGGTCTCCATGACCAGTTCTGGGCCGACCTGGGCCACGATGCCGCCGCCATAGGAGACCAGGTCACATTCAAAAGGCAGCTTGAGATAAACTCTGGCCTTGGGATGGGGCTGGGAAAAGGTAACGAGATTGCCGTCGGACAGAAAATCCTCGGGGCTGCAGTTACAGTCGATGGCCGACTGCTGCAGAGCGATCTCTAAAATTTCACGGTTGGTCAGCATGATTTAACCTCCTTCAAAGATAAAAAATACCCACCGACCGAAGTCGATGGGTATTGATGTTAGTCAAGAATATCAACAAGTACTTTCTTATGTTCCTTGAGACCTGCAGCCTTGAGGATCGCGCGGATCTCCTTGGCGATGCGGCCCTGTCTGCCGATAACCTTGCCCATATCGGACTCGGCTACCTTCAGCTGGAGGGTGATTGTATCTTCCTTTTCAACACTCTCGATGGAGATGTCGGAAGGATTTTCAACCAGGTTCTCAACGATGTAGGAAAGAATATCCTTCAGGTTGATGCTTTCCATGGCTTACAGAACACCGGCCTTTTTCAGTAATGCTCTGACAGTATCTGTGGGCTGAGCACCATCCTTGATCCACTGCTGAGCCTTCTCAGCGTCGACCTTCAGCTCATAGGGAGTTGTCAGGGGGTTATATGTGCCGATCTCCTCGATGAATCTACCATCTCTGGGGAAACGGGAATCAGCAACAACGATACGATAGAAAGGAGCCTTCTTAGCGCCCATTCTTCTCAGTCTGATCTTTACCATTTCTATTTCACCTCCAAATATTATTTCTGTCTATAACAATTTTCATTGCTCACAAAGTTTGTTTAAAAGGGGAGCTTGAAACCGCCCTTTTTCTTGCCCATGCGCTTGCCCATACCGGCCATCTGCTTGATCATCTTCTGGGTCATTTCAAACTGCTTGAGCAGGCGGTTGATGTCTTCAACACGCTGACCGCAGCCGGCCGCGATTCTCTTCTTGCGGCTGAAGTTGAGCAGGTCGGGATTCTCGCGCTCCTGGGGAGTCATCGAAAGGATGATGGCCTCGGTTCTGGCCAGGGCCTTTTCGTCGATGGTGGCATCCTTGAGCTTGCCGCTCATGCCGGGGATCATACCGGCGATCTCCTCCATCGAGCCCATGCCCTTCATCTGCTTCATCTGTTCGAGGAAGTCTTCCAGGTTGAGCTTACCCTTGCGCAGGCGGGTCTCCATATCCATGACCTTCTTTTCATCGAAGGACTGCTGGGCCTTTTCGATCAGCGACAGGACGTCGCCCATGCCCAGGATACGGGATGCCATACGATCGGGGTGGAAAGGTTCGATCTGGTCGAGCTTTTCGCCCATACCGACGAACTTGATGGGCTTGCCGGTAACTGCCTTGATGGAGAGGGCTGCGCCGCCGCGGGCGTCACCGTCCAGCTTGGTGATCAGTACCGAGTCAATTCCCAGTGCCTCATCGAAGGCCGATGCCGCATTGACGGCGTCCTGGCCGGTCATGCCGTCGACGACAAGCATGATCTCGTGGGGCTTGACAGCTGCCTTGATGGCTTTCAGCTCATCCATCAGCTGTTCATCTATGTGAAGACGGCCGGCGGTGTCGATCATCAGGACATCGTTGCCATGTCTTCTCGCGTGTTCATAGGCCGCCTTGGCGATCTCGATGGGGTTGCCCTGACCCTGTTCGAAAACGGGGATCTCGAGCTGGCCGCCAACGACCTTCAGCTGCTCGATCGCAGCGGGACGATATACGTCGCAAGCACAGAGCAGCGGTCTGCGGCTCTCGCGCTTTTTAAAGAAGCCTGCCAGCTTGGCGATGTTGGTCGTCTTACCGGCACCCTGCAGACCGACAAACATGATGACGGTAGGCGGGTTATTGGCCATACGGATACGGTTCTGGCTGCCGCCCATAAGGGAAGTCAGCTCTTCGTTGACGATCTTAATGACCTGCTGGGCGGGCGACAGGCTTTCCAGGATCTCTTCGCCGACAGCCTTTTCGCTGACTCTGGCGACAAAGTCCTTTGCAACTTTGAAGTTTACGTCGGCCTCAAGCAGCGCCATGCGAATCTCTCGCATTGCCTCCTTGACGTCGGCCTCGGACAGTCTGCCCTTGGAACGCAGCTTTTTGAATACGCCCGACAGCTTATCCGAAAGGTTTTCAAATGCCATGGGTTCCCTCCGGGTTATTTCAACAGTTCGTCGATCATCTTGGTGATCGCCTCGACTCTTTTAGCGATCTCGTAGTTGCGCAGGTCGGAATTGACTCTTGCGATATAGCTCGCTTCCTCGCGGATCTTGTGGAGCTTATCTTCATATCCCGAATACTTACGTACCAGGCCGACCTTATCTTCGGTGTCACGCAGGATGGTCTCGGCGCGGATGATGGCGTCGCGGACGCCCTGGCGGGAGATCTCTGCATGCTCGGCGATTTCGGTCAGAGAGAGGTCCTCGTTGTAGTAGAGATCGAAAAGCTCTCTCTGCTTATCTGTCAGCAGATCGCCATAAAAGTCGAAGAGCATCGACATATGGAATGTATCGCTTTTCATGACCTTTCTCCTTTCTGTAAAGTGCCCTGCCTTTACAACGTGGTTATCATACTACAAACCGCAACGCTTGTCAAGCAAAGTTTTTCTGTTTTTCGGCCCTTTTTCAAAGTTTTTTTGCCCCATTTTTCCCCCTTGCAGAGATGTATTGCACATTGTATAATATTCTCAACCACAGGCCTTCAAACCTGTGCAAAATACCATATCCCAATTTACATCACGAAAGGTCTGTCCCTATGCTCAACACTGTTGCTTTTCCCGGGCTGTTCGATCGAGTACTGATCCTCAACCGCGTGGCCTTTACCCTCTTCGGTAACGACATCATGTGGTATGGCGTCATCATCGGCACGGGCTTCCTGCTGGCCGGCCTCTACGGTGCAGCACGCGCCGAAGAGTTCCGCCTGGATGCCGACTTCATCCTCGATCTGCTCATCTTCTGTCTGCCGGCTGCCATCGTCGGCGCACGTCTCTATTATGTCGCCTTCCGGTGGGATTATTATGCCGGAAACTGGAGCGAGATCCTCAACATCCGCGGCGGCGGTCTGGCCTTCTACGGCGGCTTCCTGGGCGCCATTCTCATGGGTGCGCTGGTCTGCTTCATCAAAAAGCGTCCTTTCCTGGCGGCACTGGATATCGCCTGCATCTGCTTCCCCATGGCCCAGGCCATCGGCCGCTGGGGCAATTTTGTCAACTGCGAAGCCTTCGGCGGCGAGACCTCCCTGCCCTGGGGCATGTCCATCAACGGCGGCGCACCCGTCCACCCCACCTTCCTTTACGAATCCCTGTGGAACATCATCGGCTTTGCCCTGCTCCACTTCTATTCCAAAAAGCGTAAGTTCGACGGCGAAATGGCCTTTGGGTATCTGGCCTGGTATGGCTTCGGCCGCATGATCATCGAAGGCCTGCGCACCGACAGCCTCTACATCGGCTCCACCAACCTCCGCGCTTCCCAGGTACTGGCGCTGGTCTTCTTCCTGATCGGCGGCGTTATGCTCCTTTATATGCACACCACCAAAAAGTACCGCACCTGCCCCATCTTCAAGGCCATCGGCACCACCGCCGAAGTGGTCATCCCCGACCTGGACGAGGTCCTCTCTTTCGATGCAGCGTCCGCTGACATAGAACAAACCACCCCCGAAATCAAGGAGGAAACCAACATGAAAGAACTGACCCTGTTTATGCTGCCCAGGTGCCCCCATTGCAAGCTGGCCTTCAAGTTCCAGGAAGAGCTGATGGCAGAACATCCCGAATATCAGAACATCAAGATCACCATGATCGACGAGGCCAAGGAAGCTGCCCTGGCCGAGCAGTATGATTACTACTATGTTCCCTCCTACTTCGTCGGCAAGGAAAAGCTCTTCGAGGGCCATGCCGAAAAGGCTGATGTCGAGGCCGTCTTTAAGAAAGTCCTGGAGATGTAATTGCTCCTGTAACACAATAAAAATCCCCCCGTAAAACGGGGGGTTTTTCACATGCGGGCAAAGCCCTCTATTCTTCGCAGACACGTAAAACGTGTAAGTACGATCTGCCAACTGCGTAAGGACTATTCTTGCTACCCGCAAGCGGGTTTCCTTACAGCATTGTCAGCTGTTCTCCCATCTTATCTTCTTCAAGTTGATTCTTGATGTACTCCGCGATTCGACTGGTGTTCTTGCCTGCTGTATCCACATAGTATCCTTTACACCAGAACTCTCGCCCTCTGTATTTGTACTTCAACTCTGGATACTGCTCGTACAACATGGTACTGCTCTTTCCTTTCAGGTATCCCATAAAACTCGATACGCTGTATTTCGGTGGTATCTCCACCAACATGTGTACGTGGTCGAGGCACACTTCTGCTTCGATGATTTTCACCCCTTTCCACTCACACAGCTTCCTCAGAATCTTTCCTACCTCCAGACGTTTTTCCTTATAAAATACCTTTCGTCTATACTTCGGTGCAAACACAATATGGTACTTGCAGTTCCACTTTGTGTGCGATAAACTATTGATATCATTCATGCTCACTTGAATGACCTCCCTTTGCTATTTTTTGTGCAGTTGGCCGA